>PWYO01000251.1 GCA_003567835.1 Actinomycetota bacterium
CAAAAGTGTTCTGATACGGGGCCCTGTTGACAATGGTGCCCACATCTCCGCCGTCATCGAACGTAAAACCGTACTGGGCATCAATGCTTTCCATATCCAGGTGTTTTGCCCCCAGGATGCCCCCTTCTTCGGAAATGGTAAACACCACAAAAATAGGGCAAGTGGGGATCTTTTTTTCTTGAATCACCCGCAGGGCTTCCAGGATGGCCCCTACAGCGACCTTATCGTCTCCTCCCAGTATGGTGTCTTTTTGTTTGTTGCAGATTCGGCCGTTTGCCAGCACGGGGGCCACTTCCCCATTGAGGCTGACTGTATCCAGGTGCGCATTTAGAAAAATCGGTTCCCCTCCATTGCTGTGGGGATTGTTGTAGTATGCGATCAGATTGCCTGCATTGCTGCCAATTTTTTTGCCGCATTGGTCTATGGATACATCCATGTCCAGTGTTTGGAAAATGTTTTGAACATAGCCTACAATCTCTTTTTCATTGCCGGTGGGACTCTTGATTTTAAGCAGGTCAAACAGGGTGTCCAAGGCTCTTTTTTCATTGATTTCTTCCATCTTGTTTCCTTAATTGAAGTTTGTTTGCATATAAAAATAGAAAGCCCAGCAGAAGCACAATGGCCAAAATAATGCCTGAAGTCATCACCATTTTTAGAAAGAACTGGTGGAAAAAACCCAAAGGGAAAAGGGTGATAAGCAGAGAATCCGCGGGAAACATATAGTTTCCCTGCGGAAAAAAGACCTGGTGGAACTGTTCAAAAAACACCCAGAAATTCTGGCTGAACAAATAAAGCAGAACAAGGATGGCCCCTACCAGGCCAGCAGACCCCACAAATACCAACCCCATTGATTTGAAAAACAAGGCAATTTTCTTGCTGACCAGCAATATGCTGGACAGCACAAACAACCCCAGCGAAGAATAGAATATAATCAGCAGCCTGTTGGTGAGCACCCTGACATCTTCCAGGTGGCTGATCTCATTGTCGGTAAATGCAGGGGCCGGCCCTTCCGGCTCAAATGGAATGATTTCTTCCCTGTTTCTAAAAAAATTGATCAGATTGCCTGTAATTTTGGTGAGATCCTGTTCAGATATGGACTGGGTAACCTGGTGCTGCTCATAGAGAGAAAAATAGTGGGGCATGCTGAATAAATACATGGCCAATGGCGATAAAATGATTAAAACAGCCACAAAAATGATATTGAAAGCAATCACTGTTGCCCTTATTTTCCTGTTAAGCATGCCATCAACTCCTTTTTCCAGCGTAGCGGCAGGCTGCGGCCACAAAATCCCTGAACAATGGATGGGGGCAGTCGGGCCTGGATTTAAACTCCGGATGAAACTGTACGGCCAGAAACCAGGGATGGCCTTTTATTTCAATGATCTCTGCCAGGTCCTTTTTAGGATAAAACCCGGTTACCGTCATCCCCCCCTGCTCCAGCCGGTCCCTGTAGCGGTTATTGACCTCATAGCGATGCCTGTGCCTTTCATATACCACGTCCCGGCCGTAGGCCTGGTGCGCCAGAGAACCCGGCTTTAATTTGCAGGGATACCTGCCCAGCCGCATGGTCCCCCCTTTTTTGCTTAATGTTTTCTGCTCTTCCATGAGATCGATGACCGGATGGCGGGTATCTGGATCAAATTCAGAACTGTTGGCTCCAGCAAGACCCACCACATGCCTGGCAAACTCGGTTACTGCACATTGCAGGCCCAAACATATGCCAAAATAGGGGATGTTGTGGGTCCGAGCGCATTGGACGGCATCCATCTTGCCCCCAATGCCCCGCATACCGAAGCCCCCGGGGACCAGTATGCCGTCCACTTCTTGGAGCCGGCCCTTGGTCTTTTTGCATTGGTTTAGGGTTTCTGCGTCAATCCATACAATCTCTATATTCTTTTTGAAATAATAACCGCTGTGGTTTAAAGCTTCCACGATGCTGATGTATGAATCTTTGAGATTGGTGTATTTACCCACCACACCGATGCTGACTTTGCCGCTAAGGCTGTGGATGTGGTCCACCATTTCTTTCCAGCTGGCAAGGTCTGAGGTGCCTTTTTTTAAATGCAGCTTATCCAAAACAATGCTGTCCAGTTTTTCAGCCTGAAGCATAAGGGGCGCTTCATAGATATGCTTGAGGTCAACCGCATTGATGGTGGCCTCTTTTTCAATATCGCAAAACAAGCTGATTTTGGCTTTCAAGTCTTCATCCAGCCCCATTTCACTTCTGCAAATAATAATATCCGGCTGAATGCCTATGCTTCTTAGCTCTTTTACGCTGTGCTGGGTGGGCTTGGTTTTGAGCTCTTCGGAGGTTTTTAAATACGGAACATAGGTAACATGGATATAAAGCACGTTTTCCCGGCCCACATCCTTTTTAAACTGCCTGATGGCCTCAAGGAAGGGCAGGCTTTCGATATCGCCTACCGTGCCCCCTATTTCAGTAATCAGGATATCCACCTTTCTTTTTTGAAGGGTCTTGGCGATGCTCTCCTTGATTTGATCGGTAATATGGGGGATGACTTGCACGGTCGAGCCCAGATATTTCCCCTTCCGTTCATTATCGATCACCGTTTTGTAAATCATGCCTGAGGTAAAATTATTGTACTTGGAAAGCTCTTCATCGATGAACCGTTCATAATGGCCCAAGTCAAGGTCTGTCTCTCCCCCGTCATCGGTGACAAAAACTTCTCCGTGCTGTAAGGGGTTCATGGTTCCAGGATCAATATTGATATAGGGATCCAGTTTTTGTATGGTTACCCCAAAACCCCTTGATTTTAACAGTCTGCCCAGAGAAGCGGCACATATCCCTTTGCCCAGGGAGGAAAGCACGCCTCCGGTTACGAATATAAATCTGGTATCCAATCTAACCCTTGCCTCCTATTTCCTTTTTTGTGTGATGGCATTTTTCCATAAGCTCTTGGGCATGTTTTACAGAAATGCTGCTGTCCTCCAAACCGCTGAGCATCCTGGAAAGCTCTTTGATTTTTTGCTGGCCGTCTAAGGCCCCCAGCCTGATCTTTGTTTTCTGCGCTTGTGTATATTTTTCGATAAAATAATGTGAATCGGCAAATGCAGCAATCTGGGCCAAATGGGTAATGCAGATGACCTGATAACCCCTGGAAATTTTAAACAATTTTTGTCCAACAATCAATGAGGTGGCCCCGCCGATGCCCGCATCTATTTCATCAAAGATCATGGTTGAAATAAAATCAATGGAACCAATAATCGACTTTAAGGCCAGCATGATCCGGGACACCTCACCGCCGGAAGCAATTTTTTTCAAAGGCCGGGGCGCCTGGCCCACGTTTAAGGAAATCATAAACTCTATGCGGTCAATGCCCTCTCCGGTGAGCTTGACTTTCCGGTCCCCCACAGAGATGCCTTCCGGGTCGCTGATATGGTCTTGATTGATGTTGAATACCACATTTTTAAAGTGCAGGTCTTTGAGTTCCCGGGTCACTGCTGCCTCGATCTGCGCGCCTATTTTTTTTCTTTGACCGCTAAGCGCGATTGCCTCATTTTTAACCGCTTCCTGCTTTTGACTCAATGTTTTTTTGCCATAGGCAATGTCTTGGTCAATATTGGAAAAATTATCGATCTCCTGGCGCAATGTCTGCCCATATTTTTTCAGAGAGGCCAGGTCCATTTTGTATTTTTTCTTAAGGCCGTCCAGCTTGTACAGCCTTTCTTGAATTTGGTCAAGTTTTTGAGGACTGTATTCAAAATCAGCAATATAGCTGTTCAAATAATGGCTAAGATCCTCTAAAACAGCAGAAATAGAAGCAATATCCTCCGTATACCGCTTAAAACTGGGATCAATTTGGGCCAGCTGGGCGACATTGTTCTTCACCTCTCCTATTTGATCGGTCAGTGAATCTAGCTGTCCTTGTTCGCCTTTCAAGGTCTGGATGGACTCGGAGCATAGTCCAAAGATCTTTTCGTAGTTTCTTAAGATATTCCTTTCATTTTCCAATGCCTGCTCTTCGCCGTCTTTGATGTTCAAGCCCTCGATTTCTTCAACCTGAAACATGAGGTCCTGCAGTTTTTCTTCCTTTTGGCTCTGTTGGGCCAGAAGCGTATCCAGCTTTTTTTTGGCCTCCAGATACTGGTTCAGGGCTTTCTGGTATGCATTTTTTGCATCCCGGATTTGTTCCTTTCCGAAGTAATCAATGATTTTTATATGGTTTTTGGTATCCAGCAGATACTGATGCTGGTGCTGGCCGTGTATATCGATACAGCGTTTTCCCAACTCCTTGAGGGTGGATACCTGCACAAAAATTCCGTTTATGTAAGCCCTGTTCTTGCCCTTTCGGTTTACCTCCCTGGACAGGACCATATCCGAATACCCCGCATCTTTTTGGCCCAAACCGGCTTGGTCAAGGAATTGCTGGGCCAGGCGGTTTTTGCTGAAATCAAAATACCCCTGAACCAGCAGCCGGTCTTCTCCGTCTCTGATCAGGGCATGATCGGCTCTTTCACCAATAAGAAGATTGATGGCTTCGATAACCAGGGTTTTGCCCGCACCGGTTTCACCGGTGAGTATGTTTAAGCCGTGGTCAAAGTTAAGCGCAGCATCATCTATGATGGCAAAATTTTTAACCTGCAGTTCCTTTAGCATAAAAAAATGAATCTAACCTCTGTCCAGCAGTTTTTCCTTAAATATCTTAAAGAAAATATTATCATCAAATGTGATTAATTTTAACTTCAGATTTGACTGGCATACCTTGAAGACGTCCCCGTCAACCAGGTTGGTGCTGCTTTTGACCCCATCAATATTTAATGTATTGTTGACATCTTTGGCCTGGATTTGGATCTGGATATTGTTTTGGGCATGGAACACAAAACTTCTGCTATACAGGGTATGGGGACATATGGGCGTTAACAGTATGGCTTGGCTGGTAGGCTCAATGACCGGTCCACCTGCGGAAAGAGAATAGGCTGTGGACCCGGTAGGCGTGGATACAATAACCCCGTCAGCAGCAAAATCAATGACTGAATACCCTTTAATGCGTATATCCACTTTGATAATCTTTTCCAGCAGCGACCGGGTAAGCACAAATTCATTTAAAGCCAGGTGGGTTCCTCTGGGGGGATCCACCTGCCTGCCTTTTCTAAATACCTGTCCTTCCAGAAGCATCCTTTCCTGGATGCTGAACTGGTCAGCCAGCAGTTTTTTGAGCGCTTCATAAAGGTGGGCCACTTCAATCTCAGCCAAAAAGCCTAAGTTGCCCAGGTTTACCCCCATAATGGGGATTTCTCTTTTAAAAGCATATCGTGAAGCCCGCAAAAATGTACCGTCACCGCCTACTGCAATAATATAATCTGCTTTCTCGCTAAATTGCTGCTTGGAGCATGACTGCAGGTTGAATCTTTCAGCCAAGATATCTTTTTGTAGCAGGTATACCTGGCAGTTCCTTTTGCTCAGGTAATCGTATATATCCTTGGCAGCTTGGATGGCTTTTTCTTTTTGATTATTGGAAATAATCCCAATTTTTTTCATTGTATTCCCTTTTGCCTAAAATATTGGTGGGATTGCGCCACCACATTGCTAATCATTTTATCATATTTACCATGATTGTCTGTGGGGTTTTTTATGATATGGATCCAGTATTCGATATTTCCCTTGGCGCCTCTGATTTTAGAAAAGGAGAGATCCGCAATTTCTAATGAAAACCTGCTTAGAAAATCAAAAAAATCCTGCAGGGCCTCCAGGTGCAAAGATTGATCCCGGATTACCCCTTTGGCCTGCACCTTTTCTTTTTTCAGCTCAAACTGGGGTTTAAACAGCAAAAGAAGGCTGCCGCCTTTTCTGGTGATTGCAAGCAGTTTTTCCAATACAGTTTTTAAAGATATAAAAGAGAGGTCCGCTACGGTCAAATCGGCTAAAAAAGGAAGCTGGGCCGCATCCAGATATCTGATATTGGTTCTCTCCAATACCATCACTTTTTCTGATTGCCTGAGCTTCCAGGAAAGCTGGCCGTAGCCCACATCCACGGCCACCACCTTTTTTGCGCCCTGCTGGAGGAGAAAATCGGTAAAGCCCCCGGTAGAAGCGCCCGCATCCACTGCATGCAATCCTTCAGCAGATAAACTGAAGTCATCAAATGCGGATTTGAGCTTCAATGCCCCCCTGGACACATAAGGCTCCCTGGCTACATCGATCTCTGTATGGGTGGCCACCAATGTGCCCGGCTTGTCCACAATTTTTTTGCTGCACCGTATGCGCCCTTCCAAAATAAGGGCGGTGGCAATCTTGCGGTTTTTTGCCAGGCCTCTTTTTAGCAGCAGGTCAATCAGTTTGGTTTTTTTGGCTATGGTTATACCTTTCTAGTCAGCAAAAAATTGGCAATCTCTTCCAAAGGTCCGCTGTCCAGCCCCAATCCCTCCAATGCGCCGATGGCTTGATTGACCTTTTGGCGGGCTATTTCCCTGGACTTGGCCAGGCCCCAGATCTTGGGAAAGGTATTTTTGTCCTGCTTGCTGTCTTTTCCAGCGGTTTTGCCCAGACAGTGGGCATTGGAAGTAATATCCAGTATGTCATCGGTGATTTGAAAAACAAGGCCGATATTGGCGGCAAACCGGCATAATCCTTTTATCTGCTTATCGGTTGCACGAGAAAGGATGGCTCCGCATTTGACCGATGCCTTGATCAGTTTACCGGTCTTGTTTTGGTGCATATAGTCCAAGGTATCCTTGCTTATTTTTTTGCCTGCATAATATACGTCCACAAACTGGCCGGCAACCATGCCCAGAGCCCCGGAAGCAGAAGCCAACTCTTGGACCACAGAAAGTTTAGCCTGTGCAGATCCAGCCTGATGTTTGCAAATGATATGAAAAGCTTCAGCAAATAGGGCGTCCCCGGCAAGAATGGCAATATCCTCACCAAATGCTTTATGGCAGGAAGGCCTTCCACGCCGCAGATCGTCATTGTCGATGGCGGGAAGATCATCATGGATCAGGGAATAGGTATGGATAAACTCCAGCGCACAGGCGGCAGGAAGCACGGTTTTAACGTCTTTTCCAAGGCTTCGGGCAGCCAGCATGCAAAGCACCGGACGAAGCCTTTTGCCCCCGTTTTGCACGCAGTAACAGATTGCCTCCCTTAAAGCCCCAGGTACCTGGCGGTAGTGGTCCAGAATCTGTTCTAAGTAATCATTAAACTGTTTTACTAAATGATCAGGGTACATGGATAGCAGGCCCTGCAGGATTACTGTCCGGATGTGATATCTGTATAGATTTTGCCCAGAATACCATTTACGAATTTAGGGGTGTCATCTTTTTGCCCCATTTCCTTGGAAATTTCAATGGCTTCATCCACAGAGACCTTAAGGGGTATATCATCGATATGGTACATTTCAAATATGGCTACCCTCAATATATTACGGTCTATGATTGCAATCCTGTCCAGAGTCCAGTTTTTCACCACCCCTTCGATAATATGGTCTATATCCACCTTGTTTTTATAAGTGCCCAGGGCCAGCTGTCGGGTAAAACTGTCAATATCGCCGTCCAAAACTGCCTTACTGGCAAGCAGTTCTTTGATGTCCTTTTTCATCAAATCACTTTGATATAAAAGGATAATTGCTTCTTTTCTGCTCTCTCTTCTGGATAGCTTGGTCATGGTTATTTGGTTACCCTCTCTATGTACGCCCCGGTTCGGGTATCGATTTTAATAGAATCGCCTTCATTGATAAACAGGGGAACCTGCACCTGTGCACCGGTATCGGTTGTTGCGGGTTTGTTGGAAGTGCCCACGGTATCCCCTTTGAGCCCCGGCTGGGTTTGGACCACTTCTGCTTCGATGAAGATGGGAAGCTCTACTTCTATGGGCTTTCCCTTATAGAATATGACTGAAACTTCCATATTTTCCTTTAAAAAGTCTTTTTTGTTCGCAATGCTGTCTTCACTTAAGGGTATCTGCTCATAGGTGCTTGTATCCATGAAAATATAATGCTGGTCTTTGTACAAATACTGCATTTTCTTGGTATCCAGCACAGCCTG
>PWYO01000208.1 GCA_003567835.1 Actinomycetota bacterium
CATTGGGAATAGAGAAAGGCTCCGGAGAGCCCAATAAGGAAAAAGTAGGAGAAATAAGCAGGGCACAATTGGAAGAAATCGCCAAAGTAAAGCTCAAAGACCTCAATGCCAGGAGCCTGGAAAGTGCTGTTAAGGTTATTGAGGGTACTGCAAGGAATATGGGCGTCAAGGTTGTTTAAACATTTATACAAAGGTGATCGTGGTGAAAAGAGGAAAGAAATACAAAAACAAGATAAAAGATTTAGATAAGCAGGTTAAAAGTCCCAAGCAGGCATTGGAGTGGATTTGCGCCAACCATTTCGCAGGTTTTGATGAGACAGTGGACATTGTTTTTAATCTGGGTGTGGATCCCAGAAAGGCAGATCAGATTGTGCGGGGCACCATTGTGCTTCCCCACGGGACGGGCAAAGTACCCAAAGTCCTGGTTTTTGCGCAGGGACCCAAGCAGGAAGAAGCTGAGAAAGCCGGTGCGGATTTTGTAGGAGGCCAGGATTTGGCAGAAAAGATCAGCGGCGGATGGCTGGATTTTGATGTTTGCATTGCTGCACCGGACATGATGAAACATGTGGGCAAGCTGGGCAAAATTTTAGGACCCAGAAAATTGATGCCCAATCCCAAGTCTGGTACGGTGACCATGGAAGTCGGCAAAGCGGTAGAAGATGCAAAAAGGGGAAAGCTGGAGTATAGGACTGATAAAAACGGTGTGGTCCACAGTGTGCTGGGCAAAGTCTCCTTTGGGGCGGATAAACTTTTAGAAAACTTTTTGGCAATCATGGATACCATTCAAAAGGCCAAACCCCCTTCTTCAAAAGGCAGATATATCCAAGGGGTGTACATTTCTGCAACCATGGGGCCCAGCCTTAAAGTGGATCCTGCGAAGTCCAAGGAGATCGAAGAAGTCGCTTAAAAAATAAAATACAATAACAACCATAGACTGCGGGCGTTGCACAGAGCAGCTTAATTTCCCGCCGAGGTTGATTGATTTGTTTGAATCGGCCTTGTATGGGTCGATTTATTTTTTCTCATACATATTATTAAAAATTTCGGGGGTTGTAGTGGTAAAAAAGGAAAAGAAAGATAAAGTAGAGGCCATAAAAAAGCTGTTTGATGCGCATGACGGCCTGATTTTTACCGACCATACCGGGCTGAGCGTAGAGGGTTCGGTGATGGTTAGGGACAAGCTGGCGGAAAATGATGCTTGTCTCAAAATATTAAAAAACACACTGGCGCTGATTGCCGCCAAGGACGTATTTAAAGACCTTGATTTGGCGGATATGCTAAAAGGGCCCACCAGTGTGGTGGCTGGTGGAGAAGAATTGGCTGAAGTGGCCAAGATCATCAAGGATTTTGCCAAGGATCACGGGACTCTGGAGGTGAAAGGCGGGATCCTGGAAAGCAAGATTCTTTCTGCCGAGAATGTGAAAAAGATTGCTGACTTGCCGTCCAGGGAAGCGCTGCTTACCAATTTGGCGGTTTCCCTGAATGCACCTATGGTCAAGCTGGTAACCGCCTTAAGCGGGGTTCCCAGAAACCTGGTGATGGTTTTGGAAGCGATTAAACAAGAAAAAGAAAAAAATTAATGATTATATAGGAGGAAAAATGGCTGAGAAAAAAGAAACTGCAAAGAAGAAAAGCACTAAAAAGGTTGAGGATAAAAAAGAAACCACAAAGAAAGGAAAGGCAAAAGAAACTATGGCCAAAGAAACCAAGAGCGCAAAAAAAGATATAACCATGGACCAAATTTTGGAATCCATTGAAAATATGTCCGTATTGGAGCTTTCAGAGCTGGTAAGCGCACTAGAGGAAAAATTCGGAGTCAGTGCGCAGGCTATGGCTGCAGCACCTGCAGCTGGAGCAGCCGCTGGAGCAGCCGGGGGAGCAGCTGAAGAGCAGACCGAATTTGATGTGATGCTTAAATCAGCCGGTGCCAAGAAGATCCAAGTCATCAAAGTGGTAAGAAGCATTACCAGCCTGGGATTAAAAGAAGCCAAGGCATTGGTCGATAAGGCACCCAATGCCGTGAAAGAAAAAGTATCCAAGGAAGAAGCCGAGGATCTCAAAAAGCAGCTCGAAGAAGCCGGCGCGGAAATAGAAATTAAATAACCTTTTCTCCATAGGTTCAACCGTATTCAGAAAGTTGCCTCTAAAGCCATTGACATTCATGCTATGTTTGGTAAAATAATAGTTTGTCAGTTTTTTGAGGCAATGATACTTACTATTGTAAAGCAGTAAGGTTTTCTCATGGAAAATCTTACTGTCTGCTTTATTTAATTAAGATCTTAAAAAGGGGAGATTTTATTAATGCAAAACAACACAAAAATCCAACGTTACCAATTTGGTATTATTCCCAGAATTATGGAGATGCCCCATCTGCTGGATATTCAAAGGGAATCATTTGAGTGGTTCAAAAAAGAAGGCCTTCTGGAGGCTTTACAGGATATTTCGCCGATTGAAGACTTTACCGAAAATATGGCGCTTGAATTTGCCGGCTGCAGCTTTGGCGAAATTGAATTCTCTGCCGATGAATGCAAACAGAGGGATATGTCTTATACGGCACCTTTAAAGGTGCAGGCAAAATTTATCAACAGAGAGACCGGAGAGATCAAGCAACAGGACGTATTTATGGGAGATTTTCCGTTGATGACCGAAAACGGGACCTTTGTCATCAATGGCACAGAAAGGGTCATTGTTTCTCAGCTGGTGCGTTCTCCCGGGGTCTTCTATGATACAGATATTGACAAAAAAACGGAAAACGAACTTTATATGTGCAAGGTCATTCCCAGCAGGGGCTCATGGATAGAGATTGAGACCGATAAGAAAGGCATTGCCTATGTTCGGATTGACAGAAGGAGAAAATTTCTTTTAAGCATATTTTTAAAATCATTGGGTTTTGGCAACAACCAGGATCTGATTCAATTCTTTGGTCCACATGATCGCGAGGAGTGCATAAAAAATACGCTGGAAAAAGATGTTACCGAAACCGTAGAAGAGGCTCTGATTGAAATATATAAAAAATTGAGGCCTGGAGAGCCGCCTACTGTAGAAAGTGCCAGCACGCTGATCCATTCCATGTTTTTCAATTCCAAGAGATATGATTTGGGAAAAGTAGGCAGGCATAAGCTAAACCAAAAACTGGAAGAAGATCTTGATAAGGACCTATTGGCCAAACTCAAAGACATTGACGAAAAGATGGATATCGATTCTTCCGAAACGCGTATTTTGAACAGCAAAGACATGTTTCTGATTATAAAATACATGGTCCAGCTGATGAGCGGTTTGGGAGAGATTGACGATATCGATCATTTTGGCAACAGAAGGATCAGGCATGTGGGCGAATTGATACAAAACCAGGTGCGGATTGGATTGTCCAGGATGGAACGGGTGGTAAAAGAACGTATGACCACCCAGGACATTGAGGAGATCACCCCCAAAACCCTGATTAATATCAGGCCTTTGGTGGCCAGCCTAAAAGAGTTTTTTGGAAGCGGTCAGCTTTCCCAGTTTTTAGATCAGACCAATCCTCTTGCTGAAATAACCCATAAAAGAAGGCTTTCAGCTTTGGGACCCGGAGGGCTGAGCAGGGAGAGGGCCGGTTTTGAGGTCAGGGATGTCCATGCTTCCCATTATGGAAGGATGTGTCCCATTGAAACGCCGGAAGGACCCAATATCGGACTAATCGGTTCCCTGGCCACCTATGCAAAATTAAATGAGTTTGGTTTCATAGAGACCCCTTACCGCAAAGTGGAAAAGGGCAAAGTCACCGATGAGGTGGTCTTTCTTCCTGCGGATGAAGAAGAAAAATATGCCATTGCCCAGGCGACTGCAGGCTTGGATAAGGACGGCAGGTTTACTGAAGACAAGGTCCTATCCAGAAAAGAGGGCGAAGTGATGGTGATCGAAAAGGACCAGATTGAATATATGGACATATCACCCAAACAGCTGTTCAGTGCTGCGGCATCCCTGATTCCGTTTCTGGAACATGATGATGCCAACCGTGCTCTGATGGGTTCCAACATGCAGCGTCAGGCAGTCCCCATTACCGATCCTGAGCCGCCTTTGGTAGGCACGGGCATGGAAGCCGATGTGGCCAGAGACAGCGGCCAGCTGATTATTGCTGCCGATGACGGCAAGATTTCTGAAGTTACCTCAAATAGAATAAAGGTCAAGTATAAAGGGGGCAAGGTGACCGAATACAACCTTTATAAGTTCCAGCGGTCCAATCAGGGAACCTGTATAAACCAGAGACCTCTGGTCAATGAGGGAGATGCCGTAAAAAAAGGTGATGTTATTGCGGACGGTCCGGCCACCAGCAAGGGTGAGTTGGCCCTGGGCAGAAACCTTCTTTTGGCTTTCATGTCCTGGGAAGGCTACAATTATGAAGATGCCATTATTATTTCAGAGAGACTGGTCAAAGAGGACATGCTTTCATCCATTCACATATCCAAACAGGAACTGGAGGCAAGGCAGACCAAACTGGGGCCAGAGGAGATTACCAGGGATATTCCCAATGTGGCTGAAGAAGTTTTGGCCAACCTTGATGAACAAGGCATTATCCGCATAGGGGCCGAAGTAAAGCCTGGGGATATCCTGGTAGGCAAAATTACGCCCAAAGGGGAAACAGAGCTTACCGCAGAGGAAAAACTCCTCCGGGCCATTTTTGGAGAAAAAGCAAGGGAGGTAAGAGACAGCTCACTAAAAGTCCCTCATGGAGAATATGGAAAAGTATTGGATGTACAGATTTTTTCCAGGGAAAAGGGTCATGATCTTGCTCCCGGGGTCAATGAGCTGGTGCGGGTATTTATCGCCAAGAAAAGAAAAATATCTACAGGGGACAAACTCGCTGGAAGGCATGGCAACAAAGGGGTCATCTCAGTGGTTCTTCCTGAAGAGGATATGCCCTATACCCAAGACGGCACACCCATCGATATTATATTCAATCCTTTGAGTGTGCCTTCACGGATGAATGTAGGCCAGGTGCTGGAGACCCATCTGGGATGGGCGGCCAATAAGGGGTGGGACGGAGAAGATGTTCCTGTTGCCGGCGACGGCCGCATATACTGCTCATCTCCTATTTTTGACGGAGGCACGGAAAAGGAAATCACCGATATTCTACAAAAAGCAGATTTGCCCCAAAATGGCAAAACCGCGCTTTATGATGGAAGGAGCGGAGAGAAGCTCTCAGACAGCATTGCCGTGGGATATGCCTATGTATTGAAACTGCTGCACTTGGTCGATGATAAGATCCATGCACGCTCGACAGGCCCCTATTCACTGGTCACTCAGCAGCCTTTGGGCGGAAAAGCACAGTTCGGAGGTCAGCGTTTCGGAGAGATGGAAGTCTGGGCACTGGAGGCCTACGGTGCAGCCTATGCGCTGCAGGAAATGCTCACCATCAAATCAGATGATGTGGTGGGCCGGGTGAAGACCTATGAGTCCATTGTGAAGGGCGAGAATATTGAAAAACCAGGCATACCTGAGTCATTTAAGGTTTTAATCAAGGAGATGCAGAGCCTGGGGCTGGATGTTGAAGTGGTGTCCGAAGAGGGCAAAGAGGTCGATGTTACCGCTGAGGAAGACGAAATCATGCAGACAGTCAAGGATCTGGGCATTGATTTTTCGAATGATGTCCAAAAAGAAGAAGAGGATATCAAAAAGGGTTAAAAAACATTTTTTGGGAGGAATTTATACATGGCTATCAATATAGATGTAAATAATTTTGATGCAATAAAAATTGGTCTTGCTTCACCAGAAAAGATACGGTCATGGTCTAATGGTGAGGTAAAGAAACCGGAAACCATCAATTACCGAACGCTCAAGCCTGAAAAGGATGGGCTTTTCTGTGAAAGAATCTTTGGTCCCACCAAGGACTGGGAGTGCTACTGCGGCAAGTATAAGCGGGTGCGCTTTAAGGGAATTATTTGTGAGCGTTGCGGGGTTGAGGTAACCCGGTCCAATGTCAGAAGAGAGCGAATGGGTCATATCGATCTGGCTTGTCCGGTTTCTCATATTTGGTTTTTTAAAGGGGTGCCCAGCAGGATGGGCTATATCCTTGATTTGAGCCCTAAGGATTTGGAAAAAGTTTTATACTTTGATTCCTATATTGTGACTTTCCTGGATAAGGAAAAGATGGGGCAGGAAAAAGACAAAATTGAGCAGACCAAACAGCAAGCCATCAAAGAAGCAGAAGAGCTGCACCGGTTAAGGATTGAAGAGCTGGTTGCCAATCGGGATGAGATTGTTGACAAATATGAAAATGTAACGGACCTTGAAGAGCTGAAAGCCATTGATGAAAACATCGGAAGCATGGACAATATCAAGGCCAAGATGGAAAAGATTAAAAAAGAAACCGACAGCCTTTTAAAGGAAGAAGAAGATATCTATAAAGATGAAGTGGAGCTTATTGACCGGGCCCATACTTTTTTCTTTAACCTGGAAGAGAAGATGCTGGTCTCTGATGAGGCCCTGTTTAAAAAGATGCAGGAAATATACAGCGATTATTTTTCCGGGGGCATGGGTGCGGAAGCCATAAAGGCACTTTTGGACCGTATAGACTGCCAACAGGAAGCGGCTGAGCTGAAAGGCATTATCAAGAATTCGAAAGGCCAGAAAAGAAACCGGGCCATCAAAAGGCTGAAAATCATATCTGCATTCATCGGTTCAGAAAACAAGCCCGGTTACATGGTATTGGACGTGCTGCCGGTTATACCGCCGGATCTGCGGCCCATGGTGCAGCTTGACGGGGGCAGATTTGCCACCTCTGACTTAAACGACCTGTACCGTAGGGTAATAAACAGAAACAATCGTCTGAAAAAACTGCTTGAGCTGGGTGCCCCGGAGATTATTATCAATAATGAAAAAAGGATGCTTCAGGAAGCAGTAGATGCCCTGTTTGACAACGGGCGCAGAGGAAGAGCGGTGCTTGGTGCTGGAAACAGGCCCCTTAAGTCTTTAAGTGATATGCTTAAGGGAAAACAGGGCAGGTTCCGGCAGAACCTTTTGGGAAAAAGGGTGGATTATTCCGGACGTTCAGTTATTGTGGTAAACCCCAACCTGGAAATTAGCCAGTGCGGGCTTCCCAAAGAGATCGCCCTTGAGCTGTTTAAGCCTTTTGTGATGAAAAGGCTGGTAGACGAGGGTTATGCGCAGAACATAAAGAATTCAAAGACCATGGTGGACAAGGGCACCAATGAAGTCTGGGATGTTTTAGAAGAAGTGATAAAAAACCATCCTGTTATGCTCAACAGGGCGCCAACCCTGCACCGGCTGGGCATACAGGCGTTTATGCCCATATTGGTGGAAGGCAAGGCGGTTCAGATTCATCCACTGGTATGCCCCCCGTTTAATGCGGATTTTGATGGAGACCAGATGGCGGTCCATGTGCCTCTTTCCAATGAAGCCAGGGCTGAGGCCATTATGCTTATGCTGTCTTCTAAAAACCTGCTGTCGCCTGCCAGCGGAGAGCCGGTGGTTACCCCTACCCAGGATATGGTGTTGGGCATATACTACCTTACTTCGGAAAGGGAGGGCGACAAAAAAGCAGAAAAATACTACAACAGCAAGGACACCGCTTTTTTGGACTATGACTATGGGTTTATCACTTTGCATACACCCATTATGGTCAACCTTGACGGTAAACGGGCAAAAACCACCTTGGGGCGGCTGATCTTCAATGATCTTTTGCCCAAAGATTATCCTTTTATCAACAAGGAAGTCAATAAAAAAGAGTTGATATCCATAATCGCCAAAGTGGTTATCAATTATCCCAATGAGCAGGTAAGCAAAATTTTAGACAATATCAAGGAATACGGGTTTAAGTATTCTACCAGATCAGGTCTGACCATAGGCATTGATGATATTACCACCCCTCCTGAAAAGAAAGACCTGCTCAAAAAGGTGGAGCAAAGGATTGAAAAGATCGAGCAGCACTATGAGGATGGCTTGCTTTCTC
>PWYO01000275.1 GCA_003567835.1 Actinomycetota bacterium
ATGGCTTTCGGCAGCGGAAGGGTCCGGGTCTACGGCACTCCGGCCATGGTGGGACTCATGGAGAAAGCGGCCATAGAAGCAGTAGACCATAAATTGCCCCAGGGGTATGTTTCTGTGGGCACAAAAATCGATGTAAAGCATTCAGCCCCCACGCCGGTTGGCATGCATGTAACCGCCAATGCAGAACTTCTGGACACTGACGGTCCAAAACTGAAGTTCAGGGTGGAAGCCTATGACGGCAATGAAAAGATTGGGGAGGGGCTGCATGACCGCTTTATCATCAGGTTAGAGGATCTAAACAAGCGGGCAGAAACAAAACTAAAGTGAATAAAAAATGGAAGTATTTCTATATTACCAGTATTTGGTACTTCTGATTCTTCTGCTTATATTGATAAACTTCATTATCAATAATATTCTATTTAAAAAAATCAGTGCCTACAGCCTTTCTGCCCAGACCATCAAAGATCCGCCCCTGGTCTCTATTTTAGTCCCTGCCCGCAATGAAGAAGCCAATATAAAAAGATGCTTAAAATCCCTGCTTAAGCAGGATTATCCTCATTTAGAGATTATCGTTCTAGACGATCATTCCAGCGATGCCACCTATGCCATAGCCAGCCGATTGGCTAAAAAAGACGCCCGGCTCAAGGTGGTCAAAGGCAGTAAACTGAAAAAAGGATGGCTTGGTAAAAGTTATGCCTGCTGGCAGCTGTCCAAAAAAGCAAAGGGGTCCATTCTCTTGTTTACCGATGCGGATACCCTGCATTTTAAGGATTCGGTATCTTTGGCACTGGCATCCATGCTGGCAAAAAAATGCAATGCCCTATCGGTTTTTTCTCAGCAGATTATGGTTACCTTTCACGAAAGGATGATGGTTCCTTTTGGCAATCTCATGATTCTGTGTTTTCTTCCCTTGGGACTGATATCCGGAACCAAGAATCCATTGTTTTGTACGGCCATTGGCCAATTTATGCTTTTTGAAAAAAAAGTGTATCAAAAAATAGGGGGCCACAAGAACGTGCGAAAAGAGATTTTGGAAGATATCCATATCTCCAAAATGGTAAAAAAGGCGGGTTTTCGTTTT
Organism: Actinomycetota bacterium; assembly: GCA_003567835.1. GTDB lineage: Bacteria > Actinomycetota > Humimicrobiia > Humimicrobiales > Humimicrobiaceae > Halolacustris > Halolacustris primus. Next base: position 1,082 of record PWYO01000275.1, read on the forward strand.
ATGATTTTTGATGGGAACAAAAAACTGTATTGTCGGATGTATAAAAATCTCAAGGAAGTCATAGAAGGGTATTCCAAGGTTCTGTTTGCAGCTTTTGATTACCATCTGCTCCATTATTTTATGGCCTTCATCCTATTGACCTGCATCTTTGTCATGCCTTTTATATACCTGCCTATGGCCCTATGGTTTGATTGGGCCCCGCTGGTGGTAAACAGCATCATTGCCCAGGTTATGGTCATCTTTTTGATCCGTGCCATCTATGCATTAAGGTTTAAGGCCAGGGGTACCGATATTCTGCTCCATCCTGTTTCCATGGTCTATCTGCTGCTGATTGCCATCTATTCTTTATGCAGATGCAGGTATGGCTCCGGGATCTGCTGGAAAGACCGCACCTATGATGTTAGCGAGGAAGATGAGCTGAAGCTGGTTGGACACCATAAATAGGTTACCTGGCTTTGGGGGTAAAAAGGTCCTTTAAGGTCTTTTCTTTTCGAAATTTAAAGTTTTTGCCCAAAGGTATATCATGGTTGATGTATTTGGGGGTTATAATCAAGATTAGCAAAAATCCAAAAATCATATAGGCCAGACTGCCCCAATACAAGATCAAGAACAAGGTGGCCGAAGCCAGTCCGCTGGCAACCCCCCATATCATGTTTTTGATCAAAAACAATCCCAGCAGGATGCCTGCCCCGAATATGATTACAGACAATGGATGTACGGCCAATAATAGCCCCAAAAGAGATGCGATGCCCTTGCCTCCTGAAAACTTTAAAAGAGGCGAGTAGTTATGGCCGGCAATGACTGCGCATCCTGAAGCCAAAGCGATAAAAACAGAACCGGTGTACTGCAGGATGAAAAAATAGGGCACAAAGCCTTTGGCCGCATCCAGCAATGTCCCCAACAGTCCCCAGGATTTGGAGACGCTGAAGGCAAGATTCCAGCCCCCCGGATTTTTGTCTCCCAGCTTGGTGAGGTCTTTTCTCTTCAGCCTGGCCAAAAGATAGCAAAAGGGTATGGAACCTGTCAAATAGCTTATGGTAATCAATAATATGGCTTTTATAATTGGGTCCATATCTTTATTATATAACAACAATCCTCTTTTATCATCATTGGCTCTATGAGTTAGTGTCCAAAGCTTTTGAAAGATCGGCTGCAGCAGACACAGGGCTTGCAGCCTTTTGGCCTGGTTTTCAAATAATACTTTTGATTACCGATGTTACTGCATATTTGCCTTATTTTTTACAAAAATTATGATAGAATCCAATATAAAAATAGGAGAAAGAATTGCTGGACATGAATGCAAGAGATAAGTTTAACCAGACCATGTGCTCCACAGACACCTCCGCCATTCCCAAGACCGAATTCGGTTATTGGGCCAAAACCATCAAAAATTGGGCCAAACAGGGATTGCCCATCAAAGAAGAGATCCCGTCCCAAGCACTCGACGGCGAGCTGGTACGGGGTTCAGTGCCTTTATACGAGAAAAGCGGCGAACTGGTGGACAAAAATGTTATGCCTTATTTTGGCCTGGATTCCTACCTGGCCAAGCTTCCCTTTGACATAAGCCCCCAATTTAAAACACGGATACTCAAAGATACCCCCGGCTATAAGGTCTATACAGACCGTTACGGGCTTACCATTAAGGTAACCAAGAAAGCAGCGGCCACTCCTATGGTCTTGGATTACCCTATTAAAAACCGTGATGATTTTTATCGCTACCGCACCCATTATGACCATGATTTTCAAAAGCGTTTTCCCCCCAACTGGCGCAGCATAGCGGCCGGCTTAAAGGACAGAGACTTTCCCTTAAGGCTGGGCGGAAACCCTTTTGGTTTTTCTTTTCTGGCCCGGCACCTAATGGGCGAAGTGGGTTATATGCTCAATATGTATGATGACCCCCGGCTCATCAAGGAATTTAACCAGTTTTTTACCGATTTTGTTATAGAATACTGGGCCAAGATCTTAGAAGAGGTGCAGGTGGATTGTGTGTTTATCCTGGAAGATGTAGCCTACCGTTCCGGGTCATTTATTTCAGTGGACATGGTTCGGGAATTTATGCTGCCCTACTACAAAAAGTTTATAGATTTTCTCAAGCAGTACCGGATTGAAAACATCTTTGTAGACTGCGACGGAAAGATTGACCAGCTGATTCCCCTGTGGATCGAAGCGGGGGTCAATGGTCTTTTCCCGCTAGAAGCGGTCAATGACCTGACCAAAATAAGAGAAGCCTATCCCCAGCTTAAGATTTTGGGCGGCTTTGACAAAAGGCTGCTTTTTGAGAACGGAAGCAAAAAAGCCATAGACTGTGCACTGCAAAAAACCAAAAAGCTCCTTGCAGCTGGGCGATACATTCCTCACATAGACCATGCGGTGTCTGCGGACGTCAGCTGGGCAAATTTTGACTATTACCGGAAAAATTTAAATGCTGTCATCGATAGCAGGAAAGGATTATGATGAGAACATTGAAAATCGGTTTTGCAGCCGGGTTCATGGAAGGTTTCTCAGATGAAGGGCTAAAAAAATTTTATGCCTTTCAGAAAAAGCTCAAAACAATGGAGCAGCAATACAACTTTACCCTCATTAGCTTTGAACCCATTGTAAAGGACAGAGCCAGCGCGGTCCAGGTAAGGGAAGGGCTAAAAAAGGCAGATGTGGACTTCCTGCTTCTCTTCCATCCTTCCTATATTGTGGGCGACTATGTCTATGAGCTGATGAAGGCCACAGACAAAGTGGGGCTTTGGGCCATTGAAGAGCCCACCCAAGCAGGCGCCATGCGTTTTGCTTCCATGGTCAATATTGAACAGAATGCTGGCATTGCCAAACATAATTTCAAAGGCAGCCCCAGGAAGGTCAAATGGTTTTTTGGAGACATGGACGCACCCTATTTTATGCCCCGCTTTGATATCACCCTTAAGGCACTGTCTGCTGCAGTGAACTTAAGGGATGCCCGCATAGGCCAAATCGGGAAGCTTGCCGACGGCCACATCAACCACATGGCAGAACCCAGGGAGGTATATAAGAACCTGGGTATCGATGTGCTAAGAGATTATGAAGTCGAAGATATTCTTGCTGCCGCGCAAAAGGTTTCTGATACCCAGGCTAAAAAGGTACTGGCTTCCGTATCCTGCAAAATAGAGAAGGTATCTGAAGCCAAAGTACTGGATTCAGTCAAGATGTATCTGGCCACCAAAGAGATCTGCAAAGCCCAGGGTTATGATGCGGTGGCTTTTTCATGCTGGCCCAAACTAATGCCCTTAAAAGAGATGGTGGGCTGCCTTGTAAACTCGATGCTAAACAGCGACGGCATTGTGGCCGGATGTGAAGCCGATATACTGGGCACCGCCTCCATGCTTATCTTAAAGCACCTGACCCAGAAAGAAGTGGCCATTATGGACCTTCCCATCTTTGATCCTTCCGATAACACCCTGCTTTTGTGGCACTGCGGCTCAGCGCCCAGGGAAATGGCCAACAGCAGGGGCATGGTTTGTCAAAAACATTATTTTGCCGATTATGATGAAAGCATCAAAAACTGCGGTCCTGTCACCGACATGATATTTAAACCTGGCGATGTTACCGTATTTCGCATCTGCGGCCAATCAGATTCCTTCTATTATTTTACAGGCAGGATGATGGATACCGACAAGCCCTCTTTTGACGGCAGCAGGGGCTGGGTGCGCGATATTAAGTTCTACGATAAGCCGGCTCAGGTGATGGATGTGGCCAATACCCTGCTTGTGGGAGGGCTTCCGCATCATTTTCCTATGGTTATGGAAAATGTGGATAAGTATCTCGAAGAGTTTGCTTACTGGATGGGCTTGCGCAGGGCAAAAAGGTATGATTACAAGGATTATATGTATGTTTAGGGGTAAGTTTGTTTGTTTATCAGGCGGCAATCCGTGCAATACGCCTGGTCCTTTTGATCAACTTGATGCTTGGCAATATTTGTTTGAAAGGCATAAAAAGGTTTAGGATGCCTACAGGGTGGCCATAAATCAGCCCGCACTGGTGCCTGCCGGAAATGAAGAAAGCCCTATTTTAGACCATGTATGCATTCGCTAAGAAAAAAACCAGCCCCCTATTGCAATATCGACCCTCGATGACCAATAGCGGGGATGCAACCTTAATGGAAGCAGAAGATATTGCCAAGCAGGAGCCCATAGTCCGGCTAACCGCAGGGCCGATGCTTTCCAGCGGTTGGGTATTCCAAACAGTTGCCTGCCTGCCGCTTGCCTAGAAAGCCAAAGGATCATACCGGCTGTTTCCTCATAATTCTATGAGGCCATAGGTGGTTATCAATCTGTAAAAGCCAAGATCATAGAAGACGGTGCCTGGATGAAGCTGGCAGCACAAAAGGGATTTGGCTGCATGGTTTATGACAGAAACCAGCAAGTATGCTGCCGAATATACGGAAGCTTTCAGCAGGCTGTGCAGGGTTTTTTATGTGTATTGGTGCGGTATTTTCATTGAACCTTATTTTGCTCCGTTCAGTCATGGCTGGCGTGCCTGCACTTCTCTTTAAAAAGATTGGCTGCCGCGGCGGTTTTAGCAGCGTTGGTCTTATTATAAGGCTTGACAAGTTGCCTCAATCGTCGTATTATACACCTACCCTGTAGGGGTATATGCATTTTTATGATACGTATGGTAGGAGGGTTGAACAATATGGGCAAAAACGTCCGTACAATTCGTTTGGATATCACTGGTATGCACTGTGCAAGCTGTGCCCAAAGTGTTGAAAAGGCCCTTTCAGCTGTTGATGGGGTCCAGTCGGTTCAAGTAAATTTTGCTACCCAGAAAGCTACTATAGAATATGTGCCGGAAAAGATAGACCAGCAGGGACTGGTAAAAACCGTAAAAAAAGCCGGATACGGGGCAGAAGATCCTCAAAAAAAAGATATTGCCGCAACGTTTAAGGTTTCGGGTATGCACTGTGCAAGCTGTGCCCAAAATATTGAGAAAAAACTAAACAGCCTCAAAGCAATAACCCAAGCCAGGGTTAATATGGCCTCTGAAACATTAAGGGTGGCTTACAACCCGCAAGAGATCAGCCAAAAGGAGATCAGCAAGGCAGTCCGTTCCCTGGGTTTTTCCCTGCAACAGGAATCAAAAGAAGAAAATGGCCAAGCAGAAGAGCAGCTGTCTAAAACAGCGAAACGAATGTGGTTTGCCATTGCTTTCGCCGGTCCCATCATGATACTCATGGCCGTTCATATGTTTATTGCCGAGATTCCCCATTATTTTACCATCATTTACATTCTGGGTTTTCCGGTAATCTTTTTTGCAGGACTGGAAACCTATAAAGGGGCTTTAAAATCGATAAAAAATCTGCGGCCGAATATGGACACATTGGTTACCCTGGGCTCCCTGGTGCCTTACCTGCTAAACAGCCTGAGTTTTTGGTTTCCGGTTACCTCTTTTGTTGAAATGGCAGCGGCCATCCTTACCTTGCATCTGGTGGGCAGGTTTTTGGAAGCAAAAGCCAAAGGTCGGGCCTCTGAGGCCATTCGAAAGCTGCTTGCCCTGGAAGCAAAAAAAGCCCGGATTCTGGATGGGCAAAAGGAAGTGGAAGTGCCTGTAGAAGAGGTGCGGGTGGGCCAGGTTATGGTGATAAGGCCTGGAGAAAAGATTCCCCTGGATGGAGAGGTCATAGAAGGCCAGAGCACTGTCGATGAATCCATGGCCACCGGAGAGTCCTTTCCTGTGACCAGAAAAGAGGGAGATCCTGTGATCGGTGCCACCATCAACAAACAGGGTTTACTCAAAGTAAAGGCTACCAAAGTAGGCAGGGATACATTTTTGGCCCAGGTTATAAAAATGGTAGAAGAATGCCAGGGTTCCAAAGTGCCTATACAGGAATTTGCCGACCGGGTGACCGGTTATTTTGTGCCTGCAGTTATACTGATTTCAATTTCGGCCTTTGTTTCCTGGCTGCTTTTCCCAAACTTCCATACATCGGTTGTGGCGTATTTTCAATTTCCCTGGAGCACCCTTGATTTGCCGCTTTTTTCACTGGCCTTGCTGGCTACCATTGCCGTGCTGGTGATCTCATGCCCTTGTGCCTTAGGTTTGGCAACACCCACTGCTATTATGGTGGGAAGCGGTTTGGGGGCGCAAAAAGGCATCTTAATAAGGAAAGGGGAAGCCATACAGACCATGAAAAGCATCAAAATGATTGCTTTTGATAAAACCGGGACCATCACCAAAGGGAAACCGGAGGTCACAGACTGTATTCCCCTAGACGGTTTTGACAGAAAAGAGCTGCTTTATTATGCAGCCAGCGTAGAAAATGGTTCCGAACATCCTCTGGGAGAGGCGGTGGTCAAGCTGGCCAAAGATGAAGGCATAGATTTGGGCCCGTTAGGCGGTTTTTCAGCACTGTCCGGAAAAGGGGTGTACGGCAGCATTGGGGGCAAAAAGGTTCTGGTGGGAAGCCAGAAATTGATGGAACAGGAACATATTGCCTATCACCAGCATCAAAAGACCTTGGAGAGCCTGGAAGACGAAGCCAAAACAGTCATGCTTGCTGCAGTGGGGGGCAGGATTGCAGGCATGATTGCAGTTGCCGATACCCTAAAAAAAGATTCTGCTGCAGCCATAGCAGAGATTGAAAAAATGGGCATAAAAACGGTTATGATTACCGGGGACAATCAACGGACTGCCAAAGCCATAGCCAGAAAAATTGGCATGGGCAGGTTTCTGGCTGAAGTTTTGCCCCAGGGAAAAGTAGATGAAATAAAGAAACTGCAGTCAGAATTCGGACCTGTAGCCATGGTAGGGGATGGCATCAATGACGCCCCGGCCTTAAAGCAGGCCAATATAGGCATAGCCATTG
>PWYO01000183.1 GCA_003567835.1 Actinomycetota bacterium
TCATATCCGGGAACCAGCCTCTTATAAGAGTTTACCCACTGATTGGTTATGGCAACAATTTCTTTGGAGTGTTCAAGAATGCCTGCTATATAGGATTTGCCTTCAGGGGAAAGCTGATACTGATCATTTGGGTCATAAAAAACATTCCGGTCACCCTCAAATAGAGACTGGTGTGTATGCATCCCACTGCCGTTTACCCCAAAAAGAGGCTTAGGCATAAAAGTAGCATAAACCCCGTGTCGGGTTGCAACTTCTTTGACTATGAGCCTGTAGGTCATTGCATTATCGGCCATGGTCAGTGCATCGGTATACCTTAAATCAATTTCATGCTGGGAAGGAGCCACTTCATGGTGGGAATACTCCACTCCGATGCCCATGGATTCCAAATAAAGGACCGTATCTCTTCTTAGTCCGCTGGCCACATCCAGCGTGGTAAGGTCAAAATAGCCCCCTTTATCCAGTATTTCAGGTGCTCCTTCACTGGCTTTAAAGTAGAAGAATTCAAGCTCAGGCCCGACATAGAAGGTGTACCCCATATCTTTTGCTTTTTTTAAGGTTTTTTTGAGAACCCATCGCGGATCGCCTTTAAAATGAGTACCGTCAGGTTCAACAATATCGCAGATCATTCTTCCCACCCCATGCTCTTTAGGACTCCAAGGCAGTATTTGAAAAGTGTTGGGGTCAGGCATGGCAATAACATCACTTTCCTCGATCCTGGAGAAACCCTCAATAGAAGACCCGTCAAAACCCATACCTTCAGACAGCGCATTTTCAAGCTCTTCTACAGTTATGGCAAAGCTTTTTAAAAAACCTTGAACATCTGTAAACCACAATCTTATAAATTTGATACCATTATCGACTGCTTTTTTTAAAACATATTCCTTCATCTGGTCTTTATTTTTCATCTTACACTCCTCGAATAATAATAATATTTTGTATTATACATGAAATAATCGCATCCTTATGTTAAATCTATGTAAACTTTTATCCGATTGCTTCACTTCCTTCCTCCTTTGTTCTGATTCTTATGCAGTTCTCTAGGTCCATGATAAAGATTTTTCCGTCACCGATATTGCCTGTGCGTGCAGCAGATATAATGGCATCTATGGTGGGTTTGACAAATTCATCGTTAACTGCAATCTCCAGGCGTACTTTTTTCAAAAGGTTGATCTCATGAATAACCCCTCTGTAGGTTTCCGTATACCCCTTTTGCTGGCCGCAACCCAGAACATTGGTAACCGTCATTTTATAAATCTGATTTTCAAACAGCGCTTTTTTCACATCCGGCAGCTTGTGCGGCTGGATGGTAGCCATAATTAATTTCATCTTGTCCTCCTTACTTAATCATTTTGAAATATTTGAAAACCGGAATATGCTTCCATGGCATGCTCTTCTATGTCCAAACCCTTTATTTCCGTCTCTTTTGAGACTCTTAGGCCAACAGTCTTTTTGATAAGGAAAAATACCAGCAGCATAAAACCAAAGGTCCAGGCAAACACAGCGGCCACGCCGGTCAGCTGTATAAACAGGAGACGGAATCCTCCGCCAAAGAAAAGACCAGCCAAAGAACCTTCTCCAGCCAAAGCACTGTATTCGGGCTGGGCAAAAAGTCCAACCGCAAGGGTACCAAAAGCACCACAAACCCCATGCACAGAGATGGCGCCTACCGGATCATCCACATGAAATTTTTTGTCCATAAGATCTATGAAAATACAGCATATGATTCCAGCCACCGCCCCGATAATAATAGCGCTTAATGGTGAAACGAAAGCGCACCCGGCGGTGATGGCCACCAGGCCGGCGAGTGCCCCGTTTAGAGCCATAGATGCATCAGGTTTTTTATATCTTGCCCATACAAAAAACATGGCAGCAACAGCGCCTGCTGAAGCTGCAAGCACAGTTGTAACTGCAACCGTAGATATGGCCTGACTGGTCCCCGATAAGGTGCTTCCTGCATTAAACCCAAACCAGCCAAACCATAATATGAAAACGCCCAGCGAAGCTAGGGAAATACTATGACCGGGGATAGCATTTGAAGTCCGGTCAGGATTATATTTGCCCAGCCTGGGACCAATTACCATAGCGCCGGCCAAAGCGGCCCAGCCGCCTACAGAATGGACTACCGTAGAACCGGCGAAATCGACTATGCCCAGTTCTGACAACCACCCTCCGCCCCAAATCCAGTGTCCTGCAACCGGATAAATGAAGGCGGTGATAATAACCGTATAAATTAGGTAACTGGAAAATTTGGTTCTCTCGGCCATAGCTCCGGATACAATGGTGGCTGCTGTGGCCGCAAAAACTGCTTGGAATATCCAGATGGCAAAATTTGAGGTGTCCGAAGGGTTGACGATAGACAGAAAAAACCCATCAGTGCCTATGAAATTCCCAGCACTGGTGCCAAACATAAGCCCGTAACCGACCAAAAAGAAAATAAGCGACCCGATGCTGAAATCCATAAGGTTTTTCATTAAAATATTTACGGTATTCTTAGCCCGGGTAAAACCCGCTTCCACCATTGCAAAGCCTGCCTGCATGAAAAACACCAAAAATGCAGCCAGCAGAACCCATATGGTATCCATATATCCTCCCATCTTTAAAATAGCAATGGGATTATTCTAGCCGGGCTATATTTCAAAAAAGTTAAAGGGATGTTACATCTAGGTTAAATCTGGTGAAAACATATACCCTACATTTCGGATTGTTTTAAGCATAAGATTGTAGGGAGAAGGGAGCTTGGCTCTCAGCCTTCTTATATGTACATCAACTGTTCTGCTGCCCCCATAGTAATCATATTCCCATATTATCGAAAGCAGCTTACTGCGGGAAAATGCCTTATTTTTATGCTGGATTAACAGCTTAAGCAGCTGATATTCTTTATAAGTGAGCTCAATTAAGTTTTTGTCCACCACAAGTTGGTATTTGTCGGTATTTAGAACCAGCCCGGAAATGGTGATGTTGCTGCTGGGGCTCTGTAAATTTCTTTTGGGCAGTATTCTGTTTACCCTATGTTCCAGTTCATGATCTAATTGTTCGAAGAAAACAAAGTCATCATAAGCCAGTTTGGTTTCATATAAAAAATAAGACTGCCTGTAGCCTAAAACAAGCAAAACGGGGCGTTTCTGTTTGTTTAACTTTTTGCAAAAGTCCAAAGGCAGGGTTAAACTGGCTTTGAGGTTGCTAATATCCAATACTGCCAGTTTATAATGTTTTAGATCAGGCAATTTTTCACTATAATTCTGGCAACTGGTGGAAAACCCGAGAAGGGTGAGCAGCTTTTTTATCCCATTTGCAGTTTCATGATGATCTGAAAAAATAATAATGTCCATTTTGCTTAAAAATCTTAGTCTAATTTGAAAGCGTTGGTGATTGGATATCTTCTATCCTTACCAAAGGCACGGGAAGTAATTTTAATGCCTGGCGCTCCCTGCTTTCTTTTATACTCACTAAAATCAACCATATTGATGACTTCTTTGACGATCTCCGGGTCCATGCCTTTTTTTACAATGTAATCAAAATCTTTTTCCTCTTCTATATAGTATTTAAGAATGCGGTCTAAAAGTTCATATCTGGGTAGCTTATCTTCGTCTTTTTGTTCCGGCTTCAGTTCAGCGGAAGGAGGCCTGGTTAGGATATGCTCCGGAATCAGGTTTGTATATTTTTTATTAATGTAGCGGCATATTTTATAAACCATGGTCTTATAGACATCCTTAAGGGGGGAAAAACCGCCGACCATGTCTCCGTAAAGCGTGCTGTATCCTACACTGATTTCGCTTTTATTTCCTGTTGCCAGCACGAGCCAGTGGTATTCATTGGCCATGGCCATCAGTATATTGCCCCTAATTCTTGCCTGGATGTTTTCCTTGGTGATATTTACCTGGGTGGTTTCAAGCAAATGCTTTAAGCTGTCTAAATATACCTCATAAATGTCTGTTATGGGCACAATAATATGGTTAATCCCCAGGTTGGCGGAAAGTTCTTGCGAATCACTGATACTGCTCTCGGAAGAATAAATAGAAGGCATCAGAATAGCATTCACATTTTCATTTTCCAGGGCAAAAGCAGCAACCACCGCCGTAAGCGCAGAATCAATGCCTCCGCTTAATCCAAAAACCGTTTTGCTGAACCCGTTTTTTAAAACATAATCACGGGTTCCGGCAACCAGAGCATCAAACGCCTCCTGTTCGGGGCAAGATATGGCTCTGGTATACTGATCGATGGCAGGCTTGAGGTCTTTGGTCTTTTCCTTTATTTTGTACGGGGTGTTAATGATGTTGACCCTGCTGGACTTCTGGGCCTGCCTCTGGTTTTTATATTTTTGGTCCTCAAGACGGGCAAATTGTACGCTGTCAAAGTCCAGGTCCAAAATCAGCATATCCTGAACAAAAGGCTTGGCCCGGGCCAAAATACGGCCGTTTTCATTGAAGGCCATGCTGCTGCCGTCAAAAACCAGCTCATCCTGCCCTCCCACCAGGTTAACATAAAAAATGTTTGTTCTGTTATCAACCGCTCTGGTACATAGGAGCCTTTCCCTTTCCTGCACTTTTCCACCGTAATAAGGAGAGGCAGAAATATTGATAATCAGGGAGGCTGCGCCTGTCAAAGATTGAATGCTTGCCGGACCTGCTGCATAATAAATGTCTTCACATATATTGATTCCTACACGCAAGTCTTCAATGGCCAGAATGGTATTGCTGTCGCCTTTCTGAAAATATCTTTCTTCATCAAATACTGAGTAATTGGGCAAGAACTGCTTATGGTAGATATGAATAATCTGTTTATTGCACAATATGGCTGCAGAATTGAAAAGGCCCTGATCTCTGCAGGCGTAGCCCACAATGACTATGATATCATCACTAATTTCGGCAAGGCGGTTTATAAATTTTTGGTTTCCTTCTATAAAAGATGGTTTCAAAAGAAGGTCCTCGGGAGGATAGCCGGGAAGGCAAAGTTCAGGAAAGACCGCAATATCTGCCTGCATGCGCTTGGCATGATCCATGTGCCGGGCAATTAACTGAAAATTTTTTTTTAAGTCTCCAACGGTAGGATTTATTTGTCCGCCATAAAGCCTGAGTCTGCCGATTGTTCCCCCTAAATTTTATTTTTACTGCTATTGTACCAGCAGCATTGGGTCTGGTTCAGATATCCATGCTACAATCATTTTCTCGTCCCCCTACAGAAGGCATTGTATTGGTTCCGGCATGGAAAGAATAGGGTATATTCTTTTGGCCCCATTCATTTATACTGCCTATAGGCACGGATTTTCCCGTATTTCAGTACCCGTAAAGCGTATCTTGTTCAAGTGTTTGATGCCCTGTGCTTTGGGACGCCTAAAAAACAGCACATATCTATTTTAATAGAATACCTTTGTAAAATGAAATAAAACAGCCATAATATTAGAAATTGGCAGCTGACCGCAGTTTGGTTACAATTTTTGGAAACACATCTAAGAAGTAGTCTACCTCTGCCAAGGTATTTTCATAACCCAAAGAGATCCGTATGGAGCCTACTGCCTCTTCACAGCTTATGCCCAAAGCGGTGATTGCTGAGGCTGGTTCCATAGAAGATGCGGCACAGGCAGAACTGCCGGATACTGCAATATTGGCTTGATCCAGCTGGTCTACCATATCCTGACCGCTGACATTGTTCAATGTAAAACAACAATTGCCGGGCAGTCTCTTTAAAGGATGGCCGCATAGCCTGATGCCCTGTATTTTCTTGCGCACGGTTTCTACAAGGTATTCTCTGAGCACTGTAACCCTTATAATCCTGTCTGTAAGATGTTCCTGCGATAGCTGGCAGGCCTTGGCCAGTCCTGCAATTAAAGGGATATTTTCTGTACCTGGCCGCAAACCTCTCTGCTGGCCTCCGCCAAAAATCTGGGGCATTATTTTGCTGCCTTTCCGGATATAGAGAGCGCCAATTCCTTTGGGTCCATAAAATTTATGCCCTGAAATGGACAGAAGATCCACTTGAAGTGCAGACACGTCGGTGGGTATATGGCAAAAGCTCTGTGCAGCATCGCTGTGGAAGGGAATTTTTTTCTCCCTCAAGATTTCCCCTATCTGCGCAATAGGTTCAATGGAACCAAAGACATTGTTGGCATGCATAATAGTGACCAAAATCGTTTGCGGTCGAATGGCGGCCAGAACTTTTTGAGGGTCGATCATACCCATGCTGTCTACTGGGAGAAAAGTAATCTCATAGCCTTTCCGCTGAAGTCTTTTTAAGGGCAGCATAATGGCCGGATGCTCTATGCTTGAACTGATTATATGGTTTCCTTTATTTCGATAAGCTTCCGCCGTACCAAACACGGCCAGATTATTGCTTTCCGTTCCTCCGCTGGTGAATATGATCTCTGCAGGATCAGCGCCCAGGGCAGATCCAAGGGTCTTTTTTGCCTGGTTCAGTATTTGTTTTGCTTCCCTTCCCAGTCTGTGGGGTTCAGAAGGGTTGCCGTAGAATTTGGTAAAACAGGCATTGACTGACTGGACAACTTCTGGATGTACTGGGGTGGTGGCCCCATGGTCAAAATATATATGTTTAGGGAAAGTGCCCATAGTTGCAAATACAATGATAAATCGATTTAAAACCTACCACCCTTTTGGTAAGCTGTCAATAAATAATTTTTCCCGTTCATTTCAATGGTTTAAAATAGTCAGGCATCATGTATAATAGAATTTCTATTAGGGAAAAGGTGGTCAATGAAAAAAATAGCAGTAGCAGTATCTTATATATTTGATGGTTCTTATATATCCATACCGGTTTTTATCATTATTTGTCTTCAGGTGGTTGATAGCCTGGGGATGGCCTTAGGCTGGGCCCTGTTCTGTCTGATTTTTGCCACCATCATACCTTTCCTTTATATTTTTAGACTCTATCATAAAAAAAGAATTTACGATCTCCATATGCCCAATCGGGAAAACAGGATAAAACCGCTGTTTGTGTCTATTGTAAGTTATCTTATGGGATTTTTTATCCTATATGTGCTGCAAGCGCCGCTTTTTTTAAAATCTATTTTTGCGGTAAGCATCGTCAATGTGGTCATACTGACCACCATTACCTACTTTTGGAAGATTAGTTTTCACACCAGCTGGATTACCATTGTATCCATAACCTTCTATTTATTGTTTGGAATATGGATGCTTTTTTTGCTCCTGCTGGTGCCCTTTATTGGGTGGGCAAGGGTAAAAATTAAGCGCCATACCATCATGCAGGTGATCCTGGGTTCAGTAATTTCTGCCATCTGCACCCTGTTTGTGTTCTCCCTCTACGGGTTTTTTGTCCCCAATTTATGACCAAGCCCGCTCTGCGGCCAGCCTGATGATATAGAACAAATAAAGCTCCAGTGCTGTCAGCACCAGTGCGCCAAGGGATGGGAGAAAAAGGTGTTTGGAAAAAAGCCGGGTGGCTTTTTGTGCCAAGGGGGGAATCAAGAATAGGACGGTCAGGTTCACAAAAAAGAATGTAAATAGTACGGAAAATGTGGTAAGGTAATAAAAGAAGCTGCCCAAAAAATCTATACCAGCCAGGTTTACAGCCATAACCGGGGCAAGCAAGCCCAAAAACAATAAGAAGTGTTTGGCCCTGCCCAACACTTTGCGTTTATTGGATTGTTGAAAGTACTGAAAAATAAATACCGGATATATGATGGCAGCGATGGATGCCATACACAAAAAGCCAGTTATAAACCTTATATAATTATTGGTAGACATCAAACCCAAATAGGAAAGCAGTCCGTCGATCAGAGTTGAGACGATAAACACCAAAAGTATTACCATAGCCCATAATGGCGGAAGCCCTGCTTCTCTTTTTCTATACATCAAAAAGAGAATGATGGTTGCCGCA
>PWYO01000001.1 GCA_003567835.1 Actinomycetota bacterium
TCCAGCATATCATAACAATAAAAACCCATAAATTCATCAAGTTTGGAGTAGTAGAAAACATCTCCCTTTAGATAAATATAGAGTCCCGTGGGATCCTTTTCATAAGGATGATAGACCCAAAGCTCCCTATTATTGGCGGGGTCAACAGCAGCCATTCGCACAAGATTGGCAGGATAACCCAATATTTGTATCAGCTCATCGCGGTGTTTGTTCTCAAGCGAGACATCCTCCCAACTGGGCTTAGGCCGAATGGTTGGTTCAAATGTTTGCACCGGGACCGTTTCTGGGATTTGGGCAGGTTCATCCACGATCATTTCTTCCTGTATGGGCTCTTCCCGGAGAGGCACTTCCTGGGTGGGTGGTGCAGGGTCTTCTTCCGTTTCTCCATTCATGGCACTCAACAGCCCTGCTATGGTATCTGGGTCCAAATCTATTGTGCAGAAGATGCTAAAGCTCAGTATAAATACCAGTGCTGCAAGTACAATCAGCAGTTTTTGCAGTCTTTTCATTTTCTTTTCCTTTCGATTTGAAAGTTTATAAACGCCTAGCCTGCTATATGCCACGGTATCTATTGAAATGCTGTATCTTTTTAGATCAGCATGCATGCAAAAAGCAATTTTCTATGACAGCCTAAACCTTCCCCTGTTTCGGGTCAGTTGGATCGATTAGTTGGTTGCTCTTAATTATTATTATATTTATAGTATACCATATTTTTTGATAAGACATCTTTTATATGCCGGAATAAAGGACCTCCTATGCCCATGGCAACCTGCTCCGCTTGTTTGCAAAAAATACGCAATTTCTTTATCCGCACACCGCTTGCCTGCGCTTGGATATTATGTCTGGACTCTACTTGCGCTCAAGCCATTGGCCTGGGGCAATCAGAGGGTTCTGGACTTTTTTTCGTATATGCTTTAGGGTCAATCCAGGTTAAAGTAAGATTGTGTACAGCTTTAGGATAAAATTCGCGTAGAGGTATGTTCATGCGAAAGCAATCAGCATGGTTTGTCTTGGCTGCATACCAGTCATAATTGTCGAATCCAGACCTTCATGCAGACCCGCTGATTCCAAATTTTTGGACTTTCCATCCAACCAAAAAGAGCCGGTTTTTAAAATTCCAGCAGATGATCCCCCTTTAGCTTTAACACCCCCACGCTATTCGGACAATGGCCCAATAGGCCGCTTTCCTAATGGGGCTTGCGGGCCATTTCCCACATGGGTACATGTAGCTTTTTAAAAGTGATTTTCTGAAGCACACCAAAGCCATGTTTTTCATAAAATGGAAGGTTTTCTTCCTTTTCTGTTTCCAGATAAACATACAATCCTTTACGGTCTGCTTCCTGGCAAATGACATCCATCATTTGGCTGCCAAAACCTTTTCTCTGGGCTGATGAGACCACACCAATGATCAATAAGTACAAATACGACTTGCCTTTCATCTGCTTTTTGCGATCAGGAACCAGCTGCTTGGATATGATGCTTAAATTACCAATGGCTTCTTTGCCCATCTTGGTCCCATAGGAGAGGGCACCGCAGCGCAGCATCCCCCACATGGTCATATTGGAATACTTGCCGGGAACCCAGGCTGCTATTGCCTCCAGCTTGGCTGAGGTCGCATAGACCTTTCCAAATTTTAACCCATACAGCAAAGGGCATGTAAAAAAACTGGACAATGACTTCTCCCTATGGGGATCATTTTTAAATACTTCTGCCCAGAGGGGGTCGTCCCTGAAAGCATCTTTTAGTTTTTCTGCAGCTTTGGGTATTTCTTGTCTGTCTAGGGGGTGAAGATGTTCTGTGGACATCAAACTACTCCTTTTTAGCCAATGACAATAAATTTTATGACTATTTTACGGTTTTCCCATCATAAAGTACAAGCAAACTAGTCAAATATTGGGTCATGCCTGTTTTTATAACATTATGATGTCCCTGTGTGTAGGCTGATTGCATCAATCATGCCTGCCTTTTCTGCTGCAAGAACCAATGGCATCAAAAGAAGCCTTTGGCCTGTATTGGGGCCATTGCCCATGCCCTATGTGAAAGAGACCATCCTAAGGTGATAGAAGAAACTTGTAACAAAAAGCAAGGCTGTCCACCGTGCCTAAAAAAAGATGCATCAGCTGTATGCACCAATATGGACACAAGCAACACATTTGCCGTTTGCCGCAGGCATGACTGTTCATATACAAAGACCGATGCCGGCAAAAAAACAGCCCTGAAGGAAATAGGGGAAGGCAAACAATCAGATTAGGCGTACCAGATCTTCAGGCCGGAAAGACTTCGAAGCGGCCAATATGCCGCTAAACCAGCGTATGTGCCATCGCGAAAACAAATTCAGCTATCATCATGGCTAAAACCAGGGAAAGTAATCCTATTGGAGAAAATTCTTCTAGCGTCCGGGCGCCTTATTGCCGACATCCGGTCTTCGGCCCTGCCCTTGGGAATCTGGGGCTTTTTCATCATTGCTACCATCTTCCTGATGGATATCTTGCTCTTCGGAAATTTTGTCACTGTTATCCTGATCCTGGTTTTCTGCTGCCTCCGCGGCATGCTGGTTTCCCTTACCACGCTTGCTTAGGGCTTTTTCCAGACCTTGCTGTGCTTGCTCCGGTGTTTTCTCCTTGACCTCTTCCAGTACTTCCCGGCTCTTTGAAGTAGCCACATCCACCAGCTCTGCTACAGTTGAATCTCCTTCTTTGAGCCCTTCCGCTATGGCAGAAACCTCCTGTCCAAAAGCATGGTTGGATTCTTCATCAGGCTCTTTTTGTTCATCTTCATCCTGATCCTGATTATTTTTTTGGACATCTTCATTGGTTGCCTGTTCATCAGCATCATCCTGGTCTTCAGCATCCTCAGAGACTTTAAAATCATTATTTTGGTCTCCATCATTTTCCTCTTCAAGGACAGGTTCTTTCTCCCCATCCTGGGACAAGACCTCTATGGTTGCCTGCTCTTTTGCCCCGGATATGTCCAATCCGCCTGTCTGACAGCCTATCAGGAAAAAGATCAGAAAGAAAAGCATCACTATAGACAATTGCTTCATTGTATCCATACTTATCTGAATTTATTATAATTTACATATCTGTGTTATTTATTGTATTTTGAATTTAATACTTTTTCGTATTCATGTCAAGACTTTGAACCTATGTCCATGATCATGGGAGCGTTCTTTAGACCGTGAAAAGTTTCCCGCTCTTCAGGGGCCAGCCGGCAGTGGTTTTCGGTCTAAATCTTGGCATCTGGGCGTCTTGCAGCAAACTTATACCATCAAGATTTTTTTTAGCAGCCATCCATCACAAAAATGGTGAAAAGCGCATCTAAAAACAAAGGGGGTGCAATGATTGCAAAAACAATGGACGGGAGTAAAGCAAGAAAAACCAAGGGCAGAAGAGATGGATCTCAGGCAAAAAGCTTGCTGTGCCACTGCCTGCCGTAGGCAGGTTTTGCGCGGGGGCCATCCCGTGCACGGCCCAAGCAAGCCTCTTGCAGGCTATCCAACGCCTGCCGCTTTGCCTCTAAAAGATTGGTCCTCTAAAACTATGGAAGTTTTATTTTTTTTTGCATATAATTGATTTTTAGCAATTTATACGGGATTATTTGCCTTCAGTCTATGGATTCCGTAGGTTGGATCTGCAAAAATTGTTGTAAAAAATCAAAAAAACGGTTGATACATCGAACCCCAACTTTTTTAAAAAATATATCAAAAAGGAGCATTTTCAAAAATGAAGAATATTGAAACCACTATTTTACAAAAAGGAGGCTTTTTGGCAAAAGCAGCTGTGTGCATCTTCCTGATGCTGCTTATTGTTCTAACTGTTGCATGCAGGGGCGAAGCCCGGCTCACAGAAAATGAATTCCTGCCGCCCCAGAATGTGGATATTGTAGAATTTTCAGAAAGCGGGGCCGATCGAATGATCACCCTAGCCTGGGATGCACCGGATACCGAACAGCCTGTTATTGCATATATGGTCTATAAGAATGGAGAAGAAATCGCCACAACCTCAGATTTAGCGTACCAGTATACCATTGGAAATAATGACTATGAATTTTATATCACAGCCATATACCAAGGTGAAGTAGAGAGCGGCCCGAGCAATATTATAAACACAGCGGAAGCTTATGCCCTCCTGCCTCCCGTGGGCCCAGGTACAGGAGAAGACCGACAGACCGGTGAAGTGGATGATCCGGAACAAGCCAATGGTCATGGCACCCAAGAGAACCATACAGCCCAGGGTAACCAGGAAGAAACCAATGGGGCGGCGGGCACAGATCCTTCCCAATGGGATACTGCCCTAAGCGGTTTATGCGGAAATCCCTATTATCCGGTTGCAGAAGGGGTAACCCATACCTATAAGGTAAATGGCCTAACCCTTACCAGCACCATCACTGAATTGAATGCAGATGGTTTTACAGTATCCTGGGTAATTCCCGGTTCTACGCAAACGCATCAATGGCAATGCCTGCCCGAAGGACTGATTGATCTAAGCCAGCCAGGCGGCGGCCAGGCTATGGAGGTTCTTGGCGAGGGCTTCTCGGTTACCGGTACTTCAGAGGTTACCGGGATTACCATACCCAGCACAATATCCGTGGGAGACAAATGGACACAGACCTATTCTGGAACTCTGTCCGTACAAGAATTTGGCGGCCAGATGGACTATTCCGCCGCTATAGATTATACTGCTGCAGCCAAAGAACAAGTTACCGTAGCTGCAGGAACCTTTGAGGCCATAAGAGTGGACAGCACTTTAGAAGCTGATTATGTCCTGGCCACCCATGGCATAACCTTCCCCCTTTACAATCATAGCATGACTTCCAGTGCCTGGCTGGTGGAACATGTTGGAAGCGTTAAATCAGTGTCAAACCATGTGATAAAGGGCTCAGATGCGCTGCAGGACATGTATGGAGGATTACAGGATCTGAATATCCCAGTTGCCGATCTGCATGAAGAAGTAAGCGCAACTATGGAGTTAATCGAATACAGTTTGCCCCAACAGCCTTAATGCTTGCAGGTATATGAAAAATCTGGTTTTGCCTGGTTTGCTTTCATTTCATGGTTGATGAATCTGTGTGACCCTATCTCTCAGCAAGACTGTGGCATTGGCCAAATGGATGATTCCCTTTCCGGTCAATCGTCCAGATTTTTGAAAAAAAGGCCATAGGTTTTACAACACCTTTACCCGCAAAAGGGCAAGAAATGCTTTTCGAAAGCCTGTATCTTTTGGCCGATTCTATGATTGGTATTTTTTCTGCTTTACACATGAAAGGTGCCATGTTTTTGTTCGATTCGTGAAAAAACTTGTAGCTTATTTTCTGGCTGGGCCGTATGCACACCACCTGCGGGGTTATTTTGCTGCTTTCCGCAATCTTTTGCTGAGGGTCTTTGCATGGCCATATAATAGGTATTTTCCAGTTTTTTGGCAGGCGCACCAGCTTTACCAGAAACAAGCATCCCGGACAGCTTTTTTTACCAAGACCAGTTGCAGGTTATACCCCTGGTAAGTCCTATCACAGCAGCCTCACCTAGGCTGGCACTGGCTGCAGCAGGTATGTTCCGTTTCACATGGATTTTCTTCACATTCTGCTGTTTGCTGCAGTGTTGCCGCAGAACCACCACAAGTTAAAGGCAGGGCAAAAGCAATGGCTAAAGCGAAAAAAGGTATCATATATCGTAATTTTTTCATAAATGGCCTTTTATTTTTGCTATTGCTTCACATCATACAATATCTCATGGAGAATTTTAACTGCTTGTTATGCGGCGCTTGCCCTACTATTCTGCATGCAGGTTCTCCAATGCTTCTTTGATGGATAGAAAAAGTTTTTTTACCTCATTGCCCTTATACCTGCACCTGGTGAAAAGATTGTCCGAGATAGGCCCCCAGGTTCATGAAGTGATGATTTTGGCCCCTTTATGCCTAAACAGGGCTGGCGTAGGCACGCTGGGAGCGGCAGCTTCAAACTATATACATTTGCTTTTGGCTTTTTGCGCATAGTCTTATCCAATTTTTCATGGTGTTCATGATTGGAAATGGCGGTGGTCTGGCTTTTTTTTAACAATCAGATTAAGCCAAAAGTCAGGACTCAGCCCATTACCCCTGCGACCAATGAATTTTAATGGCTTGCTTTATGAACCCGCCTTTTTTAAAATTTAGGCTAATCTTTTATTTTTCTGATCAGAAAGGGTAAATATGGTTGGCAAATGCTTTCGCAGCTTTATGCTGGCTCTTTTGGTATTTTTTGTATCGATTTCTATGATGTCTTTTGTTTCCTGTGCTGGTCCCACGCCCGAAAAAGATACACCCAAGGCAGTGACCACCATTTACCCACTCTATGATATGACCAGGCAGATTGCCGGCCAAAAGGTGGAGGTGGTTTGCCTGATGAACCCAGGAGAAAGCCCTCATACTTTTGAATTTACCCCGGAAAGGATTAAAAGGCTGCAAGGAGCTGAGATTGCCATAAAAGTGGGGCTGGGCCTTGATGACTGGCTTAATAACACACTGAAGAGCCTGGATTCCAATATTACCATCTACGACATCCATAAAGGCATAGCATTCATGGAAGGGACGTGTACTCATGACCATGGGGCTGATCATCATCATGGGGATCATCATCACGACCATGCAAACCCCCATATCTGGCTTTCCCTGGAGAATGCGAAAATCATCGTGGACAATATTTACCATATCCTTTCTGAAAACTATCCAGAATATGACAGCTATTTTATGGAAAATAAACAGCATTATTTACAACAGGTCCAAGACCTGGATGCAGTATTTAAGCAGAAAGCACAGGATTTTAACAGAAAGGAATTTATAGCCCACCACGATGCCTGGGTTTACCTGGCCCATGACCTGGGAATCCAGCAGGTTATGTCTGTGGAGCCTTTCCCTGGAAAGGAACCAACCCCTGCATACATCATTCAGCTGCAGAAGACGATAGACCAATATGATATAAAAACAGTATTTATAGAGCCTCAGCTTTCCACCGATGTGGTAAATTTTTTGACCCAGGATATGGATCTTGAGGTCAAAATCCTTGACCCTCTTGGGGGGACAGAGGAGACTGAGACTTATCTAAAACTCATGGCTTATAATTTTGAACAATTAAAAAGCGCTTTAAAATAATGGCCAGACCCTGTGCTGATCATCGATAGGCAAGGTGTTGGTAAACCTGGTTTGGATCCCACAATACCTGTGGATAATTGAAGCGTAAGTTACAAGTGCATCCCGTGTATTTGGGTCTTTTTTAGTAATAGGGGCAATATCTGGTGGCCAGACTTCATTTGCGGGCTGATACCCCCCTACAATCATCTGAGTCTATGTTTTTTAAAAATTACAAACCGTCTAATCTTAAGTAGATTCAATCAGTTGATTTACTGTTCTATTGCAACCATCTATTCCGGCAGGATGGTTGGGAGACCCGGATTAAAAACCTTCTGCTGTTGGAGCAAATGCATCTGTTCTTTCCCTTTGACCAATAAAAGGCATTGGCCTTCGAAAATATTTGCCTGGTAGTCAGCATAACTGCCCTATGGGACAGGCTATTTGAGACCAGAATCCAATAACTTCTTCAAGCATCAATTTTCAACCTGCAATGAGGTCTGGTCCTGCTGCTGCTGTAGACTTGGATACAGGCATGGTTTGGCCAATGGTTTCACGGGAGAAGGATCTTTGCTTCTTTACAGTCCATTTCACAACTACCCGTCAATATTGAAATCAGAGCCATCTGTGATTGTGCTTATCAGAACCCAATCGGTCCCGCCATTTCCTTTTCGGCA
>PWYO01000281.1 GCA_003567835.1 Actinomycetota bacterium
AGTATCAGCTTTCCCCTGAAGGCAAATCCTATATAGCAGGCATTCTTGAACACTCCAAAGAAATTGTTGCCATAACCAATCAGTGGGTAAACTCTTATAAGAGGCTGGTTCCCGGATATGAGGCGCCAGTCTATATTTCCTGGGCTAGGAGAAACAGATCTACCCTGGTTCGGGTACCTATGTATAAGCCAGGCAAAGAAGCATCAACCAGGGTTGAGTTCCGATGCCCTGATCCTGCCTGCAACCCTTATCTTGCATTTAGTGTTATGCTGGCCGCAGGCCTAGAGGGCATCAATAAGCAATATCCCCTGTCTGACCCCATTGAAAAAAATATTTTTGAAATGGATGAGAAAAGAAGAGAAGAAGCAGGCATAGAAACATTGCCCAATAATCTTTTTGAAGCAGTTAAATTTATGGAGAAAAGTAAGCTGGTAAAAGATACCCTGGGAGATCATATATTTGAAAAATTTATTGAGAACAAAAAGATTGAATGGGAAAGGTACCGAATGCATATTTCCAATTATGAGTTGGAGAATTACCTTTCTGTGCTGTAAGTGCCGGAACAACAAACCAAACTTGCAAATACGCTGATTTGGCAGGTGTCTACCATGAAGCATGCCTACTGGATCAGCGTATTTTTACAGATAAAATTATTGTAATACAAATTTTTGGATGGCTTCGGCTACTCCGCTGTGATCATTGTCAGAAACCAAATAATCTGCTGCTTTCTTTACAGATTCTAGAGCATTGGCAACAGCAATCCCCGTGCCCGCCAGTTTAAGCATGCCCACATCATTTGGGCTATCCCCTATGGACAGGACTTCTCTGCGGTTTATTTTAAACATTTCCATGATTTTCTTAAGAGCAAAGGTTTTACCGGCATCCTTGTTCAATATTGTAAAAAAGTTGGGGCCTCCCCTGCTAAGCTTGACCTTATGTTTAATTTTTTGTGCAATGAGGGTTGAAAAAGAGTCAGATGCAGGAATGGTAACCGTGAGCAAAAGCGCATCTTCAGCAAATCCTTGCGCAATGAGATCGGCAACTTTTACGACCTTATCTCCGGTTTCTGCGATTCGGTCAATCCCCGGATGATCCTGCTCATAATAAACAATTCCGTCGGCAGCACTTAATCCCAGCCCTTTATGATGCTTTCGGCAGAGGTAGACCACTTCACGTACACATTTTGCAGGGATTTTTAGTTTGAATAATAAGTTTTGACGGCAATCTATGATTCCCGCTCCCCCAGATACAATTTGCGGGTGGATAAGATTTAATTCTTTGATGGTTTTTTGTACCGAATATATGGGTTTGGCGGTAGCCAGCGTAACCATAATTTTTTGCTTCAAGCATGCTGCAATTGCTTGCTTGTTTTCGATGCTGATCTTTGATTCTGCATTGTATAGCGTTCCATCGAGATCTACGGCTACCAGCTTTATCCTTACCATACGATTTGCTCCAAAATTGACACCGAAAAACATGCTATGACTAGAATAAAATAAGGGTGTTTTTTGCCATTACTTGAAAACGATAACATTATAACCTACTGTCTGCTGAGAGTGAAAGCATTTGCCAATTGGACCTATATTACTTCTCATCAATCATGTCTAAAACAAGACAGGTCATCGTATCTCTAACCATATTTAAGTTCTGTATTTTGGATACAACCGTCTTCTTAAGCGAAACAAGGTCTTCGGTAGCAACAAAAACAATGATGTCGTAGGGGCCAGTGACTGTGTGGGCTTTTTCCACACCCCTGGTTTTGTTTATCTTGGCCAAAGCATCACTTTGCATGCCAGGCTCTGTTTTTATTAACACATAGGAATAAATCATATCTTCTCCTTTGAATCAAATTTTTGCAAGGAATATAGCACTTTTCCAACTCTTTTTCTACCTATTAGTTCTCTCCTAACTTGATTTTAACATGAACAGCTTATATAATTTGTGAGAATATAAAAAATAATGATAAAGGATACGTTTATGGCTTTAATAAACCTCAAAGACTTGCTAAAACACGCAAAGGAAAACAAATACGCAGTAGGTTCATTTAATGTAACCAATCTTGATTTTATTGATACTTTAATAGATGCAGCAGTCGAAGAAAATTCCCCAATTATTATGCAGATTGCAGAAGTCCATTTTAAATATCTGAACTTTGAGGAAATTGGTCCAGCCATAATCAATGCAGCAAATAAAGTAAAAATACCTATTTGCGTACACCTTGACCACGGACAAAGCCTGCAAACTGTCATGAGAGCCATTCGTGCTGGTTTTACCTCTGTAATGTTTGACGGAAGCCATTACCCGCTGGAGGAAAATATAGCTCAAACCAAACAAGTGGTAGAAATTGCACATAGTGTGGGTGTAAGCGTAGAAGGAGAAATTGGCGCAGTAGGCGGGGAAGCAGTTGGGGAATCGGCTGCTACCGCTCATGCCGCCCAAAAAGATCTGTTTACAAAAACCGAAGAAGCGGTACGTTTTCAACAAGAAACAGGTTTGGATGCTATGGCCATAGCCATAGGCAATGTCCATGGCCTGTATAAGGGCGATCCTGAACTCGATTTTGACAGGCTGAACAAAATTAGCCAACAAACAGGTATTCCCTTAGTTTTGCACGGAGGCTCAGGCATTTCAGATGCGGATTTTAAAAAAGCCATCAGTTTGGGTATTTGTAAAATCAATTTCTATACCGGCATATCCCAAAGTGCTGTAAATGCCGCCCGAACATACCTTGAAAAGAATCCAGGAGCAATAAGCTATCCCGATCTGGCCAAAAAAGCCATGTTGGCTGCAAAAGAAACTGTGAAAGACCGTCTGAGGGTATTTGGCAGTGCTAAAATGTGTGTGGGAGAAAAAGCGTTGTGTGTCTCTTGTGATGAAGAAACTTGTGAAGTCCTTGACCCAAGATTTCAACCTGAAGCAAAAACTGTTCTTTATTCCGACCTGGTTGAAAAAATTTCCAAGGAAGTTATATCCCAGTTGGACAAATAAGCCTGCTTTTTTGCTTGTTTGTAGAAATAACCCAAATTTTCCCTATTGATGCCTGTATGCTTTGCAGACAAGCAGGCAATTTAAAAAGTGGTACTACATAGAAACACACACAACCTTGGGCTTTACCACAGACAGTGTTTATGCCTTATTGTTTCGGCGTGCGATTTCTTTTAAGGTTATGCGGTTAAGCTTTTCGCTTATGTCGTTGGTGATTTCAGCCCATATCTTCCTGGTAATACAATCATCATCCCGGTCACAAAAATCTTCTTGGTCAATACAATCTACCAGCTTAATTGGCCCTTCCACGGCTTCAATGATTTCCTTTAGGCTAATTTTTTCAGGGCTTCTGGCCAAACTATAACCGCCATGTGCGCCCCTTGTAGACTTTACCAAACCTGCAATTTTAAGCGGCATAATCAGCTGGGAAAGATACTTCAGAGAAATATCCTGGGCACGGCTAATGTCCTTTAAAAATATCGGGCCTTCATTATATCTTTGTGCAAGCTCCAGCATAAGTCTGGTGCTATAACGTCCTCTTGTTGATATACGCATTATTATATTACTATTTTAATTGGAATAGTATTATATTATAAATATTAGTGATTGACAAATCCAATTTTAAAACCTATTATACACTATAAATGCTATAGAAATAATAGTAATTAATGAAAAAATTAGCGAAAACAAAAAAAATTGTAGTTTATGACCATAAAAGCCCTCTTTTGCTTGAAAGCGGAAAAGAGCTTAGCAGGGTTGAATTGGCATATGAAACATATGGAAAACTAAACCAGACATGCTCCAATGCGGTGCTGATCTTTCATGCTCTCTCTGGTGATGCCCATGCAGCTTTTTACCACTCTGATAAAGACAGGAAACCAGGTTGGTGGGATTTTATGATTGGACCCGGGAAACCATTTGACAGCAATAAATATTTCATTATATGCGCAAATATCCTAGGGGGCTGCAAAGGCAGCACAGGGCCTTCTTCTGTTAATCCCAAAACAGGCAAGCCTTATGGCACTTCATTTCCTCCCATTACCATTACCGATATGATCAAGCCTTCGAGAAAACTTATCCAGCATCTAGGGATAGAAAAGCTGCTCTGTATTGCTGGAGGCTCAATGGGCGGGATGCAGGCACTACAGTGGGCTGTCAGTTACCCCAATACCATTAAAGGGGCCCTATTTATAGCCACCTCCCCCACCCATACTGCCCAAGCAATTGCTTTTAACAGCGTGGGCAGGTATGCAATTGTCTCGGACCCGAACTGGCAGAAAGGCTACTATTATGACAGCCCTTTAAAACCTCTGATTGGATTAAAGACAGCTAGGATGATCGGCCATATCACCTATATGGGGCAGTTGTCTATGGAAAACAAGTTTGGAAGAAAAATGTTTGAAAATGTTAACAGCCACATTGATTTTTCCAAAGAGTTTGAAGTAGAAAGCTACCTGCAGTATCAGGGAGATTCTTTTATTAAGAGATTTGACCCTAATTCTTATCTCTATATTACCAAAGCCATCGATGCTTTTAATCTATACAATGGGAGCAAGACACTCGCAGAAGCCTTGGAGCCTGTGCAAGCCAAATCATTGGTTATTTCTTTTACCTCAGACTGGCTCTATCCCAAAGAAGAATCCCTTAAAATTGTAAAAGCATTGAAAATAAACAGCTTAGATACAACCTATTGTAATATTGAATCCCCTTTTGGACATGATTCTTTTCTGATTGATTTACCAAAATTTAAGGAAGCGGTTACCGGTTTTCTAAAAGCTTTGGAGACATAGATGAACTGTTCAATTTTTACAAAATGGATAGATCAAAAATCTAGGGTTTTGGTTCTGGGGTGCGGCTCCGGCAAAATACAGCAAGAGCTGATCAATACCAAGCAAGCCAATTGTTTTGGATTGGATATTTCTGAAAAAAAAGTACTTGCTTCCATTTCCAAGGGCCTCTCTGTAATCCAGGGAGATATCAATAAAGACCTGAATGATTATCCACCCTCTTTTTTTGATTTTGTTTTAGCTGATGATATTTTGCAGCTAACCATCGAACCCAAAAAAGTCATCAATCATATATTGACCATTGGCAAAAAAGCCATGGTGAGCTTTCCCAATTTTGCCTACTTCAAGATAAGATTGTCCATCCTATTTGAAGGAAGGATGCCTAGAACAAAGATACTGCCTTATAGCTGGTACGAAAGCCCGAATATTCACTTGTTTACAGTCAAAGATTTTCGAGATTTTTGCCAAGCAGAAAATATTAAAATCTTAGACCATATTTACGCGACTGGCCGTAACAAAAAAGCTGTAAATTTTGCGCCCAATCTAACCGCTGAATTTGCCTATTTTCTAATAACCAGATAATCCTTAAACCAATTTTTGGGGGTGGTCTGGCAATAACCGGATTGAACCAATAATTGAAAAAGCAATGTCTGCTCTTCTCTCTGAAAATAAAATAGATGGCTGCTGCAGGAACAGTCTGAGGCCCCAAAACCATGGTTTGGCTTAAATATTTTACTTATACATCTTGCTGTCCGGCATTCATTTCTTTCCGGGAGGTTTTGAAAAAAAATATAATCCAAGCCAATATGCGAGCTGTCTAATAGATAATCGATGTGCCAAAAAAGCCTCTTCTCCCGGCTCAGATGTCTGGTAACCCTGCTGTTTAAGCTGTTTAATGCTGACCCAATATAGACATAGCCTCCCGCATAAAAATTAAGTTTGCCCAGCCTCCCTATAGATAAACAAAAATCTTGGCAGCTAGAGAGCACTAAACAGTATGTTCCTTTCATTTTTTCTGGATTCTGGTAAGGTTTACCAGCGTTCTCATGCATGCAGTTTTCCCTGTTTTTGCAAAATTAACAATTGGAGTTATCTGTTTGTTGGAATCAGAAATATAATGCAGACTGCAACTCCATTTACCATCTATAAATTCCAAATTCATCTTCTTTAATGTTGGCGTAATTTCCTTAATGCAGGATATTACCTGAGAAAGGTTGGGGACCCATAAAAGATCTTTTTTTTCCAGCTCAAAACTTGCATCATAGTTTGGAACCCAAACTTTGCATTTTGATTCTTGCTCCCACCCTAAAATTTTTTCCAAAAATACAAAAAGATCCTGGGGTAGAGCCAAAAACCGGTCCCCAGAATTCCATCTACACAAATCTTGTATCTCTTTGTTCCTGCACAGGTTTATATACTTTTTTGATATTTCCATTGGTGGTCTTCCCTATCCCTTTTAGCATTAATGCTGCATTAAATGAAGAGCGTACAAATATACCGCTAGTAACAGATTGAATGCCGATTTCTTTTGCTAATTTTTCCAAATATTCAAACTCTTTGCTGCTATAATATTTTTTTACCGCGATATGTTCCAGCGAGGGGCTCAAGTATTGCCCGATGGTAACCATATCACAATCAGCTTTGTTTAAATCCTCCAACAATACTTTTAATTCTTCCATGGTTTCTCCCAAGCCAACCATAAACCCAGATTTGGTGGTTATATCCTTTTTTATTTTTTTTGCCTCTTTTAATATATTCAGTGAAGTATGATAATTGGCTGTGGGTCTTATTTGTGGATAATTTTTCTTTATGGTCTCAATATTATGGTTGAGCACGTTAATAGGTTGAGAGACAATTTTTCTTAAGTGGTTTTTGTTTCCTTTCAGGTCCGGGATCAGACACTCAATCTGGCAGGACGGTATCATCTTTTTTATTTCCCGGATGGTTTTTACAAAATGCTCTGCGCCACAATCGGTGAGGTCGTCCCTGGTTACAGAGGTCAGCACCACATACCTTAAACCCATTTTACTGGCAGCAATGGCTACATTTCGGGGTTCATTTTCGTCCAGCGGCAAAGGATGTTTATGGGAAATACCACAAAAAGCGCAGTTCCTTAAGCATCTGTTGCCCATGAGCATAAAAGTTGCACACTTTTTACTAAAACATTCGAAAATGTTGGGACACTTGGCGCTTTGGCATACTGTATGTAAATTGGAGGCATCTACCAGCTTCTTGACTTCTTTTATATTATTGTAATTGAGGCTTAACCTTTTTTTAAGCCAATCTGGCTTGCTATTGGACAATTTTTCCAATAATCCTTTCCAGATCTTTTATGCTGCCGAAACTAATTTCTACCTTACCCTTTTTCTTGGTGATCTTTATTTTTACTGGTGCGCTTAAATGATTGGTAAGTTTTTCTGAGAGTTCGGGCAACTTTGAAGGCTGCAAAACATTTTTTTTCTTTGATTTTCTGGACTTTTGCTTTTGCTTTTCAACCAAATTCTCAACATCTCTAACACTTAAACGTTTTTTGGTAATCATGTGAGCAAGTTTTTTCTGGTCGTTTTCTTCGTCCAGACCAATCAAGCTTCGAGCATGGCCGGCACTTATTTTACGATCATCAACAAGTTTCTGTACTTCAATAGGCAAAGAAAGGAGCCTTAAAAAATTTGTGATGGCAGCCCTGCTTTTACCTACCCTCTGAGAAAGTGTCTCATGGGTTATTTGAAATTCATCGATCAGCTGTCGAAAAGTAAAAGCCAGCTCTATTGGGCTTAAATCATCACGGTGAATGTTTTCAATAAGCGCCATCTCCACGGAAGAAGTATCGTCGATATTTTCGGAAATCAGGCAGGGGATGGTGGATAAACCTGCAAGCTTTGAAGCCCTAAATCTGCGCTCTCCTGCAATGATCTCATAATTTTTTTCCTGCCCCTCTATGGTTCTTACCAGTATAGGCTGGATAACCCCAAATTCTTTAATAG
>PWYO01000035.1 GCA_003567835.1 Actinomycetota bacterium
ATTGTTGCCGCCATAGCGATTCCCAGCTATGTGCATTTTTCTGACCGGGCAAAAGAGTCTGCAACCAAGGCTGATATGGTTTATATAGCCAAGGGCCTGGAGGTATACCGAACCGACCATGAAAACTATCCTCTTACCGAAACAGGCATACAGAAATTGGAAGGAATCGTCCTAAAAACAGTGCCGGGCCAGGATTCATGGCAAAACGATTACTTCTACCAATCGGATGGCTGGGGATACGAACTTCGAAGCAGTGGGTCGGACGGAATACCCCATAATCAAGACGATATTGTAATTGTAAATGGGATTATGACCGCTTTTGGTGCTTATGCAAATACAGGTTCCGAAACCCCATTGTTTGAGAGCAGCTTTGACAGCTGGGAAGGACTTACTACGATTATGGGAGATTGGAGCCTGGAGGAAGGGTTGCTGAAACCCTCCACCGAACAGTGGCAAAACCGCATCATTTTCGGCGAGCAAGACTGGAGCAATTATACTGTGGAAGTACGCGCAACTCTGTTAGACGGTCCAGGTTACGGCATCTATTATCTTGCCCAAGAGAATGAGGTCTCTGGGGGATTGGATGGCTATATATTTCAGTATGATCCCGGGCGCGGCAATCGGTTTGTGGTTAACAGGGTTAGCGAACGTACGGGAGAAGACACTATTGGCCTGGTCAATATGGAAGATCTTATTGAGGATTTTGAGGTCTACAATCAGGCCTACACCATCAGTATTTCTGTCCAGGACAACCGTCATATAATTAAATTAACCGATGAGGGCGGCAATGATTACACCGTATTTGATTTTGAAGATGAAACCCACCATAGCGGGGGAGTTGGTTTTAGGGGCTGGACCCGTGATCAAGGCAGTTCTGATGTTGATTTTGAGCATGTGGTTGTTTACCAAAACCAAACAAGCCCATGATGCGGTAATTTATATATGATATTTCTGCCGGCTAGGGTCATCATACCCGTACCTGAGCCGTAATACAAATACACTGATTTGTTCCTAATCAACTCTTACCGGAAGGGGTAAGTATGGTTCAATATGCAGTAACGCTATCCCGAACAGCAGAGAATTGTTTAACTGAGCTGACATCCAAAGGAGGAATAGATTCCAGAAAGTTCTAAATGCCAGCATGAGAAAGATTGACCGGGTCAAAAAAAGGTTTTGGCCTGGGCTTGGATGCAGACCCAAACGGTAAAAAATGGAAAGGGTTTATAGAGAAAAGAAGGCGCAGATTTTAAGGCGCATCTGGCTGCACGTTCAGCCAGTCCCCGGAAGGGTTTTTCCGCTTGCGCTCCTGGCAGAAAAGGCACAAGTTTCACTGCATGGACGGCATCTTCCATGAAACAGTGCACCGGGTTCTAAAAACCACCTTTGCCCCTGCAGCGAAAAGAGCGGTATCCCATCCATGAAACAAAATAGGGTTTGGCAGCAAGCATGGAAGGGTTTCTGGATATCTGCGAATGTATGTTGGACCCCCTCCATCCGTTTACCTGCATGGACGGGTACCCCAAACAGCTTGTGACAGAGGAATGGTTTTCTGTGCTTGTGATACCGCGAAAAGCTGCCAGGGACGATTATGAATACAGGCGTGGATTTGTTTGCAATATTTTCTTGCCTGTTCGCCTCGGGCAAAAAAGTGTATTCGAAACCTCACAGATCATAGAGCCAAAAGTTACTGGGCTTATTTTAATGGAAGATATTGGCCCAAAACTACATACAAGCTGAAAAGATAATACTTATAATGGATAACCTACTCTCACCTGGCCCGCTATATGAGGCCCACAGCTTAAGAAAAAGCCAAAGAGCTATGAGATCGGTTTGAATGTGTTTTTGCCCCCAAGCATGGGAGCTGGCTAAATTGGACAGAAATTGAATGACATGTACAGAGATAGCCGATGCCCGGACAAACGAATTTACAACATTGAAATTAAAAAGGGACTCTGGCCTGGCTAAATCACAGAAACAAAACGGGTAACGGGGGTCCATTGGCAGTGTACCACTGCTAAACCCGAGTATAAAAACTAAAAAGACTTTATCCGACAGATGGCCATTGACAAGACATTGGTCTTTTTTGGCGATTGAAAAGCTTTGTCGCTGGAAGCTGGTATCATACCATAGATGATTTGCTTTTATGCAATCATGGTAATAAAAATGGCATCTTTTTCCATGCAAAATTATTGAACCAAAAGATAATGAAATACTAAAAAGTTTATCAGCCTTTTTTATTCTTTTCTGTTTAAAATATCAGTTGTGCCTTTTATGAACATTTAAAGAAATTGCCAACATAATCAGCAGCCATAGACGTATAGGATGATTGGCTCCACGGGCTGGACAATATTGATAACAAAACTTTATAATTCAGATTTTATTTTCAGCTATGGTTCTATAAAATTTAGAGTCTTGCAGGTAGTTTCTGAGGTTATACTTCAAACATATATGTGCAAATATACCAAGCCAATTGTCCTAATAAAGAAAGGCTGGCAGATCGGTTTATCATTTAGAATTAATTTCTGATGTATGTTCTCCGGAAATTTATTGAATATTCTATGTCAGATAATCCAGATAATTATCTCTGCTTATCACATGAAATTCCGAATGAGGATAGGTATTCATAAAATCTCTGGGAACTTTTCCCCCTTTCTTTTTGTACTTGCATTCAAAAGCAAATAGCTTTCCTTCCCGTTCCTCGATAAGGTCTATTTCTTTTTTATCATAGGTTCGCCAAAAATAATTATTAGATGATAACTTTCTGTATTTTTGATATTTAACCCTTTCAGAAATACAATAGTTTTCCCAGAGTCTTCCAACATCGTCCCTGAGACTGAGACGGTTATAATTAGAAATTAAAGAATTAAGTATTCCGTTATCCCAGAAATAATATCTTGGGCTTTTGCTATATTCTTTTCTTAAGTTTCTACTGAAGCCATGGTGAGAAAACACCACATAACTTTTTTCCAGCAATTCCAAGTATCTCATAACAGTTTTTTTGTTTACGTTCAAGTTTGATGCCAGTTCGGAATAAGAAACATCCTGTCCTATCTGGAAGGCTATAAGCCGGAGTAGATTGAAAATAAAAATACTGTCTTTAAGGTTATCAAGTTCTAGGATATCTTTTAAAAGATAGCCATCACGTATTGACTCTAATTCTGCCTTCTTCTGGCCCAAGGTTTCAGCCAAATATACCTGTGGATAAAAACCATAAATAAGCTGTTCTTCTAACATTTCTTTTTGCCTTATGTAGTCCTCTGCCCCTATCTCCAGTAATGCCAGAGGGTACAGGTAATAATACCGGCTTCGCCCTACCAGTGGCTCACCAACCTTATTTCTGAGGTCAAGACTGGAGGATCCGGTGATAAAAACCGGAACATGCTGAATTGTGTCTACCAGCAATTTAAGATTTGACCCAATACTGGGAATTTTTTGTGCCTCATCTATAAAAAGGTATTTATTGGCCCCTATGAATCTCTTCAAAACGCTAGTTCGCTGACTTGACAATGCTTCAGCTGCATCTAGGTTTTCCCCGTTAACCATAAGTATTTTGCTACTCCCTATTTTTTCTTTTATCAAGTTCATCAGAACTGTTTTTCCAGCCCTGCGGGGTCCAAAAACACCTACCACCCTGCAGGGCTTTAGGGCTTTTAGCACCTGATTTGTAATATATCTGGATATCATAATGCCTGTATTTTACTAAATACAGATATTTATGGCAATAGAACCAATAAATGGGCGGCCAAGCGTAAAGTTCTTTGTTGGGGGCTGATCGAATAAGATATAAATTGAAAACCGAGTATAAAGACTAAAAAGACTTTATCCGACAGATGGCCATTGACAACACACCAGCGGCAAGCCATAGCAGCAGCCGGCGGGCATGGCCAGGGGTTCAAGGAACATAAATGATGCCCTTTTTTCTGTGTCGATGATTTAAAGAAACCATACCTGCAAATGAAAAATCCCCCCAGAAAACCAGCCCCTAGCAAAGCCCGCGTGCTCCAAAAAATTGTCAGGCAAAATCATAAGAAACATGACACCAACCCCATTTTGAACTTGACAGCAGATTGCTGAATAAAAGAACATACGGTTTCTGCTTTAAGGCGACTGTTTTATAAAACGGCCGTTTGGGCAAAGCAATGTATTTGATGACCGAGTCTATAGAAGAATGCCGGAGCATAAATGCAGCTAAACTCCCCAGGTCACGGTTGCCAACAATGTATAGAGCCTCAATCTCTAGGCAATGAGGCCGCCATGTTTGGCCGAAATGCTTTGACATTCTTATGGGGGTGTGTTAGTTTATGGGCAGATATGGTAACACTTAAATATATAAAGTGCTACTATTTATGTTCTTATCTCCAAGAAAGGAATGTTATGTACCGAAAATTTGCAGCAGCAGCTACCATCGTACTGTTTCTTACAATGCTTTTGGCCGGATGCGCCGGTGCGGGAGACGAGGCTATAGGCCTGCCTGCTGAAACAGAACAAGACCTGGCTCCGGCTCAAGAAGAAGCTCAGGCAGCGGTTCAGGAAGAAGAGGAAGTGATCCAGGAAGTGATTGCCGGGCTGGGGCGGGATCCAGGCGTGCAATATGGTTATGGTGCACACCCTCCCTTAACCAGGGTGCTGGAAACATTGGTATCCAGGGATACTGCGTTAAACTATAAGCCTGCACTGGCAAAATCCTGGGAGGTAACAGATGATGGGCTGACTTGGACTTTGATGCTTCAGGAAGGGGTAACATTTCATAACGGCTCGGCATTTG
This sequence comes from Actinomycetota bacterium, assembly GCA_003567835.1. GTDB lineage: Bacteria > Actinomycetota > Humimicrobiia > Humimicrobiales > Humimicrobiaceae > Halolacustris > Halolacustris primus. The sequence goes on from PWYO01000035.1 coordinate 4,766, forward strand.
ATGCACAAGCCGTAGAGCATAATTTAATCAGGGTCTCTGAAAGTTCCCCTGGTCAATTCGGGGAAATAGACTCCATACAGGTTATCGATCCCTATACCATTGAGATCAACCACAGTGAACCTTTTGCCCCATTTCTTTATGCATTGGCTTGGCCCGGCGCAGCCATGATTGCGCCTGAGGCTATAGATGATGCGGGCAATGTGACCGAACCCATAGGTACCGGCCCTTATGTGCGGACCGAATGGGTAACCGGAGAGACCATGGTTCTCGAAAAAAATGAACATTATTGGGGCACCGCACCGGTGCTGGAAAAAATCGTTTTAAAGAATATTCCTGATGCCACCACCCGAATGCTGGCTCTGGATGCAGAAGAGATTGACCTCATCATTGACACCGGGGGCATTTTACCTGAGCATGTGGCAATGATCGAAAACAAGCCCCATATCAACCTGCTCACCATGGATGGTGCCGTCCCTCATTACATGACCCTTAATACCACCAAAGAACCATTAAATGATGGTAGGGTAAGACAAGCCATTATGTATGCCATCGATCCTGAAAGCATAATTGATTATGCGCTGGAAGGGTATGGTAAGGTGATGACCAGCATTACCCCCCACTCTGAAGCAGATTGGCTGCATCCCGACAATCTTTATGCTTTTAACAATCAGGAAGAAGCTTTGCAGCTTCTAGAGCAGGCTGGTTGGTCGGACACCAACCAAGACGGGTATTTGGACAAAGACGGCCAGAGATTTATCATTACTTTTCTGTTGTCAACTGCCCTGGTAGGACGGTGGCCCTATATGACCATTGCTGAAATCATCCAGCAGCAATTGGGTCAGTTGGGTATCATTGTTGAAATTAAGATTGTGGAAGGTGGTCTTTGGAGCACCAGCTTGCGAGAAGGAGAAGCTGATTTGTCGATCAGGCCTTGGGCAGGCATTTCTCCCCAGACCAGGCTGCAGGCCTGGCTTCATTCAGAAGGAGAACAGAATCTGGCTATGGGTATAGGCCTCAATAATCAGGAAATCGATCGGTTGATTGACCAGGCGCTGGCCACCACCGACGAGTCTGCAGCGAAACAGTTGTTGTATGAAGTCCAGGAAATTGCTGCCCAGGAGGTATCCATTATTCCCATCTATGATGAAGTGCTGATCAATGCAGTGAATCATAAAGTAGAAGGATACCAGCTGCATCCCTGGTTTCATGTAAATTGGGAAGACATCTCTGTTAGCCATTGAGGGGGGTATTCGTTTCATGTATTGGGCACGGCAATGGAGCAAAGCGGTCACCAATGCCTCTTCCAGAAAGGGCTGGGAACTTTTTTTCAATCATGATTTTGCGCACTGGTATGATGTCCAGCTCAAGCACAGCAACTATCCGGGTGCTTTACTGGAGATGATAAAAAGGCATCTCAGTACAGAAACCTCATTGCTGGATATTGGTGCAGGAACCGGTGCATTTGCAATTCCCATGGCCAGGGTGGCAAACAAAGTAACCGCAGTAGAGCCGTCCTTGGCCATGGCCAAGATCCTTTTGGGCAAGATGAATGGACAAAAAAACATTCATGTGGTGAACCAATACTGGGAGGATATTAAGGCTGATGAAATGGGTCCCCATGATATGGTTCTTGCGGTCAATGCTCTTTACCGTATAACGGATATCGTTTCAGCCTTAAAAAAGATGATTGCCTTGAGCCGAAAACACCTTTTTATTATCATGAGCTGTAAATCCTCTTTCTATCATGATATATGGCATGCATTTAAGAAGAGGGCCTACAGCGGGCCGCCTTCGTTTTTGCACCTGTACAATGTACTTTGCCAGTTGGGTATTTTTGCCAATATTGAATGGGTGAAAACCAAAACCAACCATGTATATGCAGACATGGATCAGGCAGTCAATTATTGGCAGAGCAGATTAAATCTAGGCCCTGGGAAGGAAAACAGCTTAAGGGCATATCTTGAAAAAAAACTTGTAGCCGAACATGGTGCTCTTTTTTTTGCAGAACAAGTATCCAATGCGGTAATATGGGTTAAAAAATGATTGCCTATATTCTAAAAAGATTGTATTTGATGGTTATGGTGATGCTGATTGTCTCCATTGCCGTTTTTTCCATTATGCATATCATTCCCGGAGACCCTGCCGAAATCATTGCCAGAGAACTGCATGGAGCAGAAGTTTCTGCCCAAACAATCGAATTGGTTCGGCAGAACCTGGGTTTGGAAAAAGCATTCCATATCCAGTACCTCAACTGGCTGGGAGGCGTCTTTGAGGGGGATTTGGGTTTTTCTTTCCGTACAGGGCAGCCGGTTTACAATGAAATTTTGTCCAGATTGCCGGCCACTTTGCAGCTGGCTTTTGCCAGCATACTGATTTCCTTGATGATTTCTGTCCCTTTAGGCATATTTTCAGCACTAAAAAAAAATACGATTATCGATCATATCAGTATGTTTGCTGCCTTAACCGGAATCTCTATACCCAATTTTTGGCTTGGATTGCTCCTCATCCTGTTTTTCTCAGTTCATTTGGGCATATTCCCGGTCTATGGCTATGGAAGCTTAGCCCATATTATGCTGCCTTCCATCACCCTGGGCACAGGCTTGGCAGCCATAACCACCCGCATGCTGAGGTCCAATATGCTGGAAGAGCTTGGCAAAGACTATATCCGCACAGCCCAGGGTAAAGGTTTGGGGATAACCGGCATTGCCAGGCATGCTTCAAAAAATGCCCTTATACCGGTGGTGACTGTTATTGGGCTTCAATTGGGAGCCCTCATTGAAGGGTCGGTGGTGGTGGAAGTCGTATTTGCCTGGCCGGGGATCGGGAGGTTGCTGGTGGATTCCATATTTGCCCGGGATTTTCCTGTCATCCAGGGCTGTATTTTAATCATTGCTGCAGGTTATGTAATCATTAATTTGCTG
>PWYO01000024.1 GCA_003567835.1 Actinomycetota bacterium
AATATGCACATGGCCACAATGCCCGGGAAAAACACAAACAAATCAACATCCCGTCCCAGATAGAAGGCCAAAAACAAAAACAGGGGAAACATAAGCCCAAAAATGATTACCGGCGGTTTAGCATAGTAGATCTTGATATTTTTTTCCGCAACCGTCCATATGCTCCGAAAACCCTGGGCTGGATGGCTCCTCATGCTTGACCCCCTACCAATTCCATAAACGCATCCTCCAGGCTGGGCTGGCGTATATGGACCGCAAGCATGGTAAGGTTTTTTTGTTCTGCAAACCGGACTATGGCTTTTACCACCCGGTCAGGATCCGCGGTATACAGCCTCAATTTATCCCCATGAACTTCCACTCTGGTTACCGGTCCCAGATGCGCTACTGCAGCCTGAGAGACCTTTTGCCGAAAAGAGACCTCCACCGATTTGGTTTTTTCAATCACCGATTTCAATGCCTCTGGCTTATCGGTGGCCACAATCCTGCCCTTGTTGATGATGCATACCCGGTCACAAAGCATATTGGCTTCCTCAATATTGTGGGTGGTAAGGAAAATTGTGGTCCCCCTGCTGTTCATGTCTTTTACCAATTTTCTGATTAGCCTCTGGCTTTCCACATCCAGCCCCGCAGTGGGCTCATCTAAAAACAAAACCTTGGGTTCATGGACAATGGCGGCAGCAATGCTTGCCCGCTGTTTCTGGCCTTTGGAAAAAGTTTTTACCGTTTGCCTGCCCTTTTTTTCGAGGCCCAGCATCTGCAGCAGATTCTGGGCTCGGTCCCGCATGGCAGCCCGGTGCATCCCGTAAAATTTTCCGGCCAAAAGAATATTCTGCAGGGCACTCATATCCAGGTAAACATTACCCACTTCCGGGATCACCCCCATGCAGGCCTTGGCCCTTACCGGGTCTTGGGCTATGTCCACCCCTTCTATGACTGCTTTGCCTCCATCAGGTATGAGTATCCCTGTAAGCATCCTGATGGTGGTGGTCTTTCCAGCGCCATTGGGCCCCAGAAACCCGAAGATCTCTCCGCGGCATACCGAAAAATCAATGCCGTCCACCGCTTTAAACCCCTGAAAAACCTTGGTAAGCGATCGGGCTTCTATGCTATATTCCATGTTGCATGCCTCCTGTATATGGCCTCCATGTTACCATATTGGAAAAAAGATTACACTTCTTTGCTGACTTCTGCTCCCGGGCAGCATGGGAGAAGGCGGGGTTTTTTGGCATGGGGATATCCCATGGTTTCCGGAGGGGTTCTTTTTATGGGGCTTGGGCAAACACTACGGGGTTCTAGCCTGGCAGGCGCCCTGCAAGCTTACCGCCATCTTTGTCATTGTAAAACCATAAAACTGGCTGGCCAGTGATTGGGCATCAACATATTGGTCAACCAGGGCGATGACCGCCGGGCCCGAACCGCTTATGGCGGCAGCAATGCCCCGATTCAGCAGCCAGTCTACCGCCTCCATGGAAGCGGGATACATGCTTCTTCGGTACTCCTGGACCAGTTTGTCTTTCATGAAAACTGCCGCTTGGGTCAGGTCACCTTTTTGCAGGCAGTGGACCAGAAGGCAAAAATGGGCAATATTGTCACAAGCATCCTGCAGGGGCACCTTTTGGGGTATGGGTGTTCTGGCCTTCTGGGTAACAATATTTTGATCAGGAACAAACATCAGGCATTGGATCCGTGGACTGATGCTGATTTTGGTATAATCAAATCCTTTGCCCCACCGGTAACAGATGGTCAGCCCTCCGCCAAGGGCAGCAGCAATATTGTCGGGGTGTTTTTCCATGTTTAAAGCAATTTCAAACACAGTCTGCTGCTCAAGACCAAGTCCATAGCCTTTACTGGCAAGGAGAATGCCCCCTATGATATCTGCAGCGCTGCTTCCAAGGCCTTTGCCCGGAGGGATGTTTTGTTCCACCTCTATGGCCATGCCTTTTTTGGGGTGCACCCCGCATCGGTCCAGCGCAGCCTCTGCCGCAGATACCACCAGGCTTTGGGCGGGGTCTACGGCCGTCTGAGTCCGGGTTTCAACCAGGCTGTGGCCCTTGCTCCAGCCCTTCAAAACATAATGGTTATAGAGGTCAAGGGCTAGGCCTGCCCGGTCAAAGCCTGGGCCCAAATTGGCGGAGGTGGCGCATGCTTTTATACAGACAATCTGTTTACCCATATCATCTCTCCACAAACAGGTCCAAGAGCTTGTATCCCTGGTCAACGGTTACCCCATTTTTTTGGGGCCAAAATTCATCATAGACAGCAAGAGGATTGTTTTTGACCTCCCTGCTGGAAAAAATCAAAAAAGGCACCGCATCTGCGGTATGGGTTCTCACCGAAATAGGTGTGGGATGATCAGCAAGCACCATCATCTTGAAATCTTGCCCGGAACTTTTTAAATAATCCCATAAGGGGGCAACAATCTTTTGATCAATCTCCTCTACGGCTTTCACCTTTCCCCCGGTATCCCCCTGATGTCCGCATTCATCGGGGGCCTCGATATGGATGTAGACAAAATCGCGGTGTTCAAGTTCGGCTATGGCCGCTTCAGCCTTGCCCCTGAAATTGGTCTGCAGGTTCCCGGTAGCCCCTTTTACTTCCACCGATTGAAGCCCAGCACAGATACCAATGCCCTTTATAAGATCGACTGCGGAGATGACCGAACCGCTCAGACCGTATTTCTGATAAAAAGAAGGCAGCCGGGGCTTTTTGCCCTGGCCCCAGATCCAGATAGCATTGGCTGCCCTTTTTCCTTGTTTTGCCCTTTTCAGGTTGAGGGGATGGTTTTCCAATACCTGAATGCTTTTTTCCATCATAGCCCGCAGATTGGCCGCCTGTCCGCCTTGCGGAAGGTAAGCACCGATGGGCTTTGACAATATATCATGGGGCGGAGTGAGGGAAAACTGCAGAGGTCCGTTTTCCCAAACCATCAGATGCCTGTAGCCAACCCCGGGATAAAATTGTATGTGACTGGTCCCCAGCTTTGCAGCCACCGCTTGTATAAGCTTTTTTGCTTCTGGGGTGGTAATCTCTCCTGCGCTGTGATCGACCATCATTCTTTGGGCATAGGGACCCTCAGAAAGGGTGACCAAATTGCACCTGAAGGCCACGTCAGAAGCCCCCAGGTCAATGCCCATGCTTACGGCTTCCAGCGGAGAGCGGCCCGTGTGGTATTGTTGGGGATTATAACCCAGCACAGAAAGATTTGCGGTATCGCTTCCCGGCGCCATATCTTTGGGTATGGTATAGACCATGCCCAAACTGCTTTGCCGGGCCAGCCGATCAATGGCCGGCTTGTGCGCCGCCTGCAGCGGTGTCTTTTGCTGAAGGCTGGAAAGCGGCCGGTCCGCTGCTCCGTCCATAAGCACCACTACATATTTCAACGGGTCTCCTTGTCCGGCTTTAATATGTCCCAGACCAATTCTTTCATTTGGCTGGCAGCACATACCCGGTCATGCCTGACCGGAAGCTGGTCCAGGTTGCCAATGTTTTGGGGAACCTTTTGTCCGCTGACTTCTTCTAGCCTGTAGACCAGTTCCATCTGGTCACCGGTGCTGCTGTTGCCGCCTATGGCCTCTATGACCTTGTCCGGAAACTTAAACGGGCTGGCGGTAGATACAATCACCGTCTTGGTGTCATCACCGGTTTGGCGGACATATTTTCGGTAAACGTCAAAACCCACTCCGGTATGGGTATCCATCAGATAGTCCAGATTGTGGAAGGCATAACCGATGGCGGAAGCCGTATCCGTTTCGGTGGCATAACCGCCATAAAAATCCTTGAACCCAGACCGCATCCTGTCGCTTATTTCATAACGACCGCTGCTTTGTAAGGCATCCTGAAACTTGCCCACCAGCTGGGGATCTTTGCCGCATACATCATATAGAAGCCGCTCCAGATTGCTGGACACCAGTATATCCATGGAAGGCGATGAAGTGGCCACCAGGTTGCGGTTGCGGTCATAGATGCCCGTGGTAAAAAAATCATACAGCACATGATTGATATTGGAAGCACAGATCAGCTTTCCTACCGGAAGCCCTATTTTTTGGGCATAGTAAGCAGCCAGGATATTGCCGAAATTGCCCGTAGGCACACTGAAGTTGACCGCCTGGCCCGGCCGGATCTCTCCCCGTTTTAGAAGCGTAAGGTAGCTGTATACATAATAGACCACCTGGGGCACCAGCCTGCCGATATTGATAGAATTGGCCGAAGAAAACATGCAGCCCGCATCATCCAGACGCTTTTGAAACTGCCGGTCTGCAAATATTTCCTTGACCCCTCGCTGGGCATCATCAAAATTACCTTCTATGCCCACCACATGGGTATTGCGGCCTTCCTGGGTGATCATTTGTCTTTCCTGAATCCTGCTCACCCCTTTTTTGGGATAGAAAACAATGATTTCTGTGCCCTGGACATCCGCAAAACCTTCCAAGGCTGCCTTGCCCGTATCGCCCGAGGTAGCGGTAAGGATGACAATCTTTTTTTGGTTGCCCAAAGCCAGGGATGCTTTTTTTAGCAGGTGGGGAAGAAGGCTAAGGGCCATGTCCTTGAAGGCCAAGGTGGGCCCGTGAAAAAGTTCCAGGAAAAAATATTGCCCCTTTTTTACCAGAGGCGCAATATCGGGGTGGCCAAACTTTTGATCATAGGCAGAACGCAGGGACTGCTCCAGGTCCCTGGAAGAAAAATCAGGGAAAAAAGCCCCTATGATTTGCCGGGCCAGCTGTATATAGCTGCACCCTGCCAGATCGGTTAAGGGCTTGCCTATGTTTGGAAAACGGGTAGGCACATACAGGCCCCCGTCAGGGGCAATGCCCCCCATGATGGCCTCAAAACAGCTTACACTTTCCCCGCCGCGGGTGCTCTTGTACTGGACTGGGCCCGCCATCAGTTTAAATCCTCTACCCGAATGACACTAAGCACTTCCTGGACCACATCCAGGTTGGCGACCTGGTGCATGGACCTGTCCAGATTTTTGTTTAAAACCTCATGGGTAATAAAAATCAGCCGGGCGGTGCCTTCCTTTTCTGCCTGCTTCTGGATCATGGATTGGATGCTTACTGAATAGTCCCCAAATACCCGGGCGATTTTGGCCAATACCCCGGGCTTGTCTACCACATCCATGAGCAGATAAAATTTGCTGACATCGTCATCCATGTGGGCCAACTCCTTATGTTCAGAGCAGCTGCATCCATAGACCGGGCCCTTACGGTCCCGATCAAACCGCCTGGCAATCTTGATGATGTCCCCTACCACTGAGCTGGCAGTGGGCCTGTCTCCTGCACCCCGGCCGTAACTCATGACCTGGTCCACATAATTGCCATAGACATAGACCGCATTATAGGTATCCTCAATAGAAGCCAGGATATGTCCCTGGGGAACCAGCGCTGGATGCACCTTTACAGTAATCTTGCCTTCCTTTTGCCTGCCGATGGCCAGCAGCTTGATGCGGTAGCCCATCTCCCGGGCATTGTTGATGTCACAGTCTTTGATAGAAGTGATCCCTTCCCGGTATACATCGTCTAAAACCACTCTGGAGTTGAAAGCAATGGAAGAAAGGATGGCCAGCTTGCAGGCCGCATCATAGCCTTCTATGTCTGCAGAAGGGTCTCTTTCTGCATAACCCAGATCCTGGGCCATGCGCAGGGCCTGGTCAAAGGAAAGTTTGTCTTTTTCCATTCGGGTCAGTATATAATTGGTGGTGCCATTGACCACCCCCACAATTTTGCTGATATGATTGGATGCAAGGGAAGATTTCAGGGGCCCAATAATAGGTATGCCCCCGCATACGCTGGCTTCAAACAAAATATCCACATTGGCTTGCTGGGCAAGATCAAAAAGTTTTTTGCCTTTATTGGCAATAAGGTCTTTGTTGGCGGTTACCACATACTTGCCCCCCTCCAGGGCTTTGGACACAAAATCATAGGCAGGGACAATCCCCCCTATAAGCTCCACCACAATGTCAATGTCGGGGTCTTCGAGAATATCCGCAGCATCCCTGGATTGGGCAATGGCCGAAAGGCCGGGAAGATCTTTTTGCAATTTGTTTGCATCTTTGTCGGCGATTTTGGCAATATGGAGACGCTTGCCGATCTTGCTGGCGATATAATCATTCTGCTCCTGGATGAGACGGTACACACAGCTGGCAATATAGCCAAAACCGATCATGCCGATGCGGATCTCGTCTTGGTTATGGTTGTTCATAAAGTTTCCTGTTTCCTGATATTAAATCACAGTACTGCTGCCTTTCAATCCATGTCCAGCTTTTGCCGTCCTCTACAGCAACCACCGCACTTTTGGGCTGCCCATTATAGTTGCTGGCCATGGCATAACAATAGGCACCCGTGGCTGCAATAGCCATTAAATCACCTTTATTTACAATTGGCAAATGGGCTTGCTTGACCAGCACATCCCCGCTTTCACAATGCTTGCCTACCAGGTCATAAACCTTCTGCGGTTTCTCCCCGCAGCGTTGGGGCAAAAATGCCTCATACTGGGCCTGATACAGTATGGGCCGGATGTTGTCAGACATCCCCCCATCCACAGCAATATAGTTTTTCACATGGGGAATCTCCTTTATGGTTCCCGCCTCATAGAGGGTTATGCCTGCATTGCCCACAATGGACCGCCCCGGCTCCAGGTAGATCTTTTCTATGGGCTGCCCATGTTTTTTCCTGTACTTTTTGAGGGCATCATGGACCAAATCCGCAAACTGGGCTATGCTGGGCGGCTTATCTTGGCTGGTATAGGCAATGCCCAATCCGCCCCCGATATTGATCTCCCTGATATCGCCCCCCAAGCTGCCATTAATCTTTTTTAAAAACTTGAGCAGCACATCAATAAGCTTCTCATAGGGAGAAATATTGAAAATCTGGGAACCGATATGGCTGTGTATGCCCGCAAGCTGAAGGCTTCCATAACTTAGCGCCGCCTGAACCGCTTTTTCTGCTCCCAGCCCCCGGATGCCAAACCCGAACTTGGACTCCATATTGCCGGTCTGGATATATTCATGGGTGGAAGCCTTAATACCCGGGGTAATCCGCAGGAAAATCTTCTGTTTTTTGCCCTGCTTTTGGGCAAGCCTGGCCAAAAGGTCAAGCTCATCAAAACTGTCCACCATAAAGCAGCCTACCCCGCTGGAGAGCCCGTATTCTATTTCCTGTTCTGATTTATTGTTTCCGTGGAAATAAATTTTGCCGGGGTCAAACCCGCTTTCAAGGGCGATATAGAGCTCGCCCCCCGTAGAAACATCGATGCTCAAACCTTGCTGGGCAATCAGCTGGCAGCAGGCAATACAGGAAAAAGCCTTGGAGGCGTAGACGATTTCCGCATCCAGGTCCTGACCGTCCATACAAGTTTTGTAATCGCGGCATTGTTTTTTTATGGCGGCAATATCCATGATCTGCAAAGGGGTTCCGTATTGTTTTTTCAGCTGTTCCATGGTCAGCCCGCCTATAGAAAGAACACCCTTGGGGTCAATATTGCTGGTCTCCGGTAATAACATATATCCCTACCTTTTTTAAAGTTTTACATTTTCCTGGGCGCCCGGATACCCAGAATACCCAATCCGTTTACAAGCACCTGTTTTAGAAGAAGCACCAGGCCCAGCCTGCCCCAATGGACCGCATGCTGATCCATAATGCGA
>PWYO01000254.1 GCA_003567835.1 Actinomycetota bacterium
ATTGATGTATGCCTCAAATGTACCATCATAGTTTACCACAATCACTCTTTTGGAGACACCGATTTGGGGTGCAGCCAGGCCTACGCCGGGCTGATATCCAGCATGGATTGAATCCTGCATGTCTTTTACCAAGCTTTGTATGTTTTCATCTATTTTTTTGACAGGGCTGCTTTTTTCCCGTAATACGGGATCTCCAAGCACCCTTATTTTTTTTAAAGCCATAACTTTCCTTCCAATTAAAGAATCCAGGATGGGTCGACATCTATTATAACCTTATTTTGTTCCTGTTTGCCAAAATTTTTTATGGTTTTTTTTAACCTGGCCAGGATTCTGTATACCGTTTTGGTTTTTATTATAACATGCCAGCGGTAGTAACGGTTAATCCTGTAAAAAGGACAAGGGGCAGGGCCCAGCAGCCGGTCTCCGGATTTGGTGATTTTCTGTAAGTGCCCAAAAAGTGTATGGCAATCTTTTTTTACGTTTTCTTCGTGGATGCCCGATACAATGATATTGATGATATTGGTATATGGCGGGTAGGAAAGTTCTTTTCTGTTTTGCAGTTCCTGGTGGTAGAATTTTTGATAATCGCCTTCCAAAAAACATTGGATAACTGCATGTTTGGGGTTATAGGTTTGCACCAATACCCTTCCTGGTTTGTTTTGCCTGCCCGCTCTGCCCGCTACCTGGCAAATGAGCTGATAGGTCCGTTCATACATATGGTAGTCCGGCAGTTCCAGCATGGAATCAGAGTTGATGATGCCCACCAGGGTAACATCACCGATATCCAGCCCCTTGGCGATCATTTGGGTGCCCAGCAGGATGGATGGAGACAAAGACATGAACCTGTTTAGAATGTTTTGATGTGATTTCTTTTTGACCGTGGTATCCGAATCCATCCTGATTACCGGTACCTGAAAGCGCATGTTCAGCTGCCTTTCCACTCTCTGAATCCCAGTGCCTTTCAGCAGTATATGCGCCTGGCCGCACTTCTTGCATGTCTTGCTAAAAGCAGATTCTCTTCCGCAGTGATGGCAGCGAAGCATATTGGGGCCGATGTGATAGGTAAAGGACAGATTGCATGCACTGCATTTAGGCACATTTCCACAAGAACCGCAGATGACAAAATGACTGTAACCCCGTTTATTTAAAAAAATAATCACCTTATTTTTTTTATCAATTTCTTCCTGAATGGCTGCATGGAGGCGGTTGGATATAATGGGGCTCTGCTTGAAAGTATCAAGACCGCCCAGATGAACGGCTTCCTTTTTAATTCCAGGGCAATCAGTGGCCTTTTGGGGCATTTTCAAAAGCTGAAAGTGCTGTTGGGTTTCCGCTTTGTATTTTAGGGAAACCGAAGGGGTAGCGCTTCCAAACACCACAGGTATGTCCAATATCTTTGCCAGCCTCAACGCAACATCACCGGTATTATAGCGCACCTTGGCATTCTCCTTATACGAAGGGTCATGTTCTTCGTCAAGGATGATGATGCCCAGGTCTTTTAGGGGAGAGAAAACAGCAGACCGGGTGCCGATGACCACCTGGTATCTGTTTTCTGCAATGCCCAGCCACCTTTCATATCTTTCTGCGGTGCCCATATTGGAATGGTAGACACAAACATCCTGGTGAAACTGTTGGTAAAACCTGCTGTAAAGCTGAGGGGTCAGGGAAATTTCAGGGGTAAGCACCAGAGCCCGTTTGCCTTTCTGCATGACTTTTCTGCAGATATCCATATAAACTTTGGTTTTGCCGCTGCCGGCTACCCCTTCAATCAAAAAGGCACAAAACTTCTGGCTGCTTAAACCCTCCGAGATTTTTTGCAGGCATATTTTTTGGGCATGGGTGGGGGTAAGCTTTTTTTGTTTTGGCCCGTCATAATCATATTGGAATCCCCGTTCAATCCTTTTTTTTGATGTAAGCAATATTTTTTTGTCCAGCAGGGATTGTAGGCTGCCGCGGCTGGTTTTTGTTTGATGGAGCACTTCTTTTTGGAGGCAGGGGCCCTTGTTGCGCACAAAATCAACGATCTTTTTCTGGGCATAAGCTTTTTTGGGAATCATGGGGCCATCTACAGCGTATGCCATTTGCGGGTTTAGGCGGACCACTTGTTCATATTTAAGGGCTGCCCTGGGTTTTAGAAGCCTGTAGGCGGTTTTTACAACCCCTTCTTTTTTTAATGTCTGAAGTCTTTCTCGAAGCTCAGGATTCTTTTGGATTTGTTTATCGCTTAAAGGCAGGGGCAGGTCATATTCTTTTTTCTGTCTCCAAACCCATATTTTTTCAGTCCTTATATTGCCCCCAGGCGGAACAAAGAGCTTGATTACACTGCCCAATGGCTGAACATAGTAAAAAGACATCCAGTATATCAGATTAAGCGTATGCCTGCTGAACACCGGAGCACCGGAGACCACCTGCTGAATATTTTTTAACTGGTTTTGGTCTATGGCAGTATTGGTTTTGACTCTGACCACATAACCTGTAGCCAATCTGGACTGGAAAGGCACCAAAACCAGACAACCCAAAGACACAGCATCAGCCATATCATGCGGGATACGGTAATCAAAGGGATGGTCTAATTCCAGGCTTTCCAGGCTTAATATTACTTCAGCATATTGATTTTTACGATCCATACATGGATAAAATCTGCCTTATTTTAATCCCAGCATATCTTTTACAGCATCCACTTTATCCAGCTTCTCCCAGGTGAAATCACGGTCATGCTGGCCAAAATGTCCATACTTGGCCGTTTTCTTATAAATAGGCCTGAGCAGATCCAGGTCCCTTACAATGGCCCCCGGCCTTAAGTCAAAGATCTCTTTGACTGCTTTTTCAATCTTACAGCTGTCCACTTTTTCTGTCCCAAATGTTTCTACCATAACCGAAACAGGATGGGAGACCCCTATGGCATAAGCGACCTCAACCTCCAGTTTGTCTGCAGCACCTGCAGCCACCAGATTTTTTGCCACATGTCGGGCAGCATAAGTGGCTGACCGGTCGACTTTGGAAGGATCTTTTCCGGAAAAAGCGCCGCCCCCGTGTCGGGCCGCACCGCCGTATGTATCTACAATAATCTTTCTTCCGGTAAGACCGGTATCGCCCATGGGCCCACCGATGGTAAACTCCCCAGTGGGGTTTACATAAAGTTTAAGGTCTTTGGCCAGCAGATCTTCATGGATGATGGGTTTTACCACAAACTCCTTTAGGTCCGGGCTTATCTGGGTTTCTATGTCAATATTGGGGGCATGCTGTGTAGAAAGCACAATGGTTTGCACGCATACCGGTTTTCCATTTTCGTACCGAACCGTTACCTGTGATTTTCCATCCGGTCTCAGATAAGGGAGAATGCCCGCTTTTCTGACCTCAGAAAGCCTGTGGGCAAGCTTATGGGCTAAAAGGATGGGCAGGGGCATGTATTCTTCGGTTTCATTGCATGCATAGCCAAACATCATCCCCTGGTCTCCTGCTCCCTGGTAATCTATTTCATCTTCATACCCATTGCCCATTCGGGCTTCATAGGCCTTGTCTACGCCCTGGGCAATATTGGTGGATTGCTTACCGATGGAAACCACCACGCCGCAGGTCTCGAAATCAAAACCATATTTGGCCCTGGTATAACCGATTTCCTTAATGGTTTTTCTGACCACATCCGGTATTTCCACATAGGTTTCCGTGGTAACCTCGCCTGCTACCACAACCAGTCCGGTCTTTAGCAGCGTTTCTATTGCTGTCCTGCATTTTGGGTCCTCTGCAATAATCGCATCCAGTATGGCATCTGAGATCTGGTCTGCCATTTTATCCGGATGGCCTTCAGTTACTGATTCCGATGTAAACAAATAAGAACTGTTGTTTGACATGTTTGCCCCCTGTGTTAAGCCTTTCTCTTCTGTAAAAAATTTTCAATAAAAAAATCCCAAATTTGTGCGGCAATAACCGTTTTTTGCGCCCTTTGGAAATCTGTTCTTTTTCCTTTCCGGGAAATGATTGAAACCGCATTATAGTCGCTGCCCATACCCATATCTTTTCTGGATATGTCATTGGCAACAATGGCGTCTATATTCGCTTCATGCAGTTTTTCCAATACCTGCTCTGTATCCACGCCGTGTTCGGCAGCAAAACCAATGAGCAGCTGGCCCTCTTTTTTCTGTTGGGCCAAAAGCTTTAAGATATTTTCATTCATTTCAAAGTCCAATTTTGATAATATATCATTTTTTTTCTTTAACTTGTAGTCAAATCTTTTTCGGGGCACAATATCACTTACCGCAGCAGCCATGATGGTGATATCCATGTCGGAAAATACCTTCAATAATGCCTGTTTCATCTGCCGGGAACTCTGTACAACGATTTGCTCCACCATGGGGTCCAAAGAGGTTTGGCTTTCTGTGGTAACCAAAACCACCTGGTCGGCACCGCGATTGCTGGCTGCCTGGGCTAAAGCAGCCCCCATTTTTCCGCTGGAAAGATTGGAAATATAGCGCACAGAATCAATGAATTCCCTGGTTCCTCCTGCGCTGATGAGCACTTTTTTTCCTGCGAGCTGGGATGTTTTATCCAAAAGCAAAGATACTTCTTTGACAATATCCAAAGGTTCTGTCATCTTGCCCATACCCTGCTGCCCGCAGGCAAGGTTTCCAATTTGGGGACCGATAAAATAATATTTTCCAGTGGATTTCATTTTCTGGATATTGTCCTGCACCGCCTGCTGGGCATACATGCTTCGATTCATGGCAGGGGCAACAAGTACAGGGCAGCTGGCTGAAATGGCAGTGGTGGTTAAGAAATTATCACAAATCCCGCAAGCTATTTTGGATATGGTATTGGCCGTAGCCGGGGCTATGACCATCACATCCGCACTATGTGCCAATGATATGTGGTGTATTTTTTCCCCTTGTTCATACTGATGCACAATGGTTTTGTGACCGGCCAATGCGCTGAGCGTCAAAGGCCCCAAAAAGGGAACGGCATTGGGGCTCATGACTGGATAAACATGGGCTCCCTTTTTTTTGAGCAGGCTGCAAATTTGCGCAGCTTTATATGCTGCAATCGATCCGGTAACCGCAAGAACAACTTTTTTCCCTCTTATGGACAACATTTATGATTGGTCGGTCCTTATATAGCTTACGCTTTCCGCTTTTAGCTCATGTAAAGCAATTTCTAAAGGGTCTTTGCTGTTAATATCCACCAGAGGAGGGACTACATTGACCCTTTCCATATTTCTTTTGGCTGAAAAATAGCTGCCCAGCTCTCTGGCTCGTTTGGCGACTGCTATGCACAGGGTATATTTGTTATCTATTTCCTTAATATAGGTATCAATATAGGGTATCTTAGACAAAGTTTTACCTCCCTTTGTGCCTGTTTAATACATTTTTTAGGTTTAACAAAGCTTCATTATAATTATTATTGACAATTATGCAATCATAATACTTTTTGTAACCCATCTCCTCGGAAGCAATGGCCAGTCTTTTTTTAATTTGTTTTTCATCATCAGTGCCCCGCCCCATAAGCCTTTGCTTTGCTTCAGACAAGCAGGTTAAGGTTATAAAAATCATGTACACATCCGGGGTTTTCTCCTTGACCTGTATGGCGCCCTTTACATCAATTTCCAGTATAACGTTTTGGCCTTGCATACGTTTATGGTTGACAAAATCTGCGGAGGTCCCGTAAAGATGGCCGCTGTAGGAAGCCCATTCCAGAAATTGATTCCGGTCGATCATATCTTTAAACTGGGCTTTGGTTACAAACCGGTAATTTTTGCCTTCTTTTTCATTGTGCCTGATGGGCCGGGTGGTATATGAAACGGATTTAACAAATCCCTGCAACTGTTGCAGGCAGTCCTTGATAAGGGTGCTCTTGCCGGCACCGGAGGGCCCGGATATAATAAACAACCTGCCTTTTTTTTGCGTCATGGATCAATCCCAAAATAATCAAAAAGTTTTTGTTTCTGGTTTTTCCCCAATCCGCCGGTTTTCTTGGATAGGCTTATACCCAGCTTTTCTTGGAGTATTTCGGCAGAGAGCTTCCCCATGCCGGGCAGGGAACCAATGAGCTCAACCAGCTTCATATTGCAGGCCAGGTCAAAGATTTTCTTATCACAAAACACATCCTGGAGATCATGGCGACCATTTTTTAAGCAGTCCTTGAGCTGCGCCCTGCTTTTTTTTACCTCCCTGGCTTTTTTTAAACCCTTTTTTCTTGCCTGAGGACTTAAATTATGAAAAGACATTGTCTGTAATCCTTTATCTGAATCATCCAAAGGGGGTCATGGCTGTCTGGTTATGTGCGGCTCCCCGGGGTGTCCATGGGGATACCCTGCCTGCA
This sequence comes from Actinomycetota bacterium, assembly GCA_003567835.1. Taxonomy (GTDB): domain Bacteria; phylum Actinomycetota; class Humimicrobiia; order Humimicrobiales; family Humimicrobiaceae; genus Halolacustris; species Halolacustris primus. The sequence goes on from PWYO01000254.1 coordinate 6,313, forward strand.
CATTTTACAGTCCTGGGGCAAAAAATTCTCAATATGCAGCTGGATTAAAAAGGAATAATGGGTATGAAAATCAACCCCCTGGGAACGGTCCACAATGCTGGCAATTCCCAAAACCTCTGCATGGTTTTGTTTGCATATGTCCATGACTTCCTTTACCGATCCACCGGTGGTAATCACATCTTCGGCAATAATGACTTTTTGACCCTTTTTCAATTGGAATCCCCTCCTCAGGGTCATGCGCCCATTCTTTCTTTCTGAAAAGATCATATCTGTGCCCATTCTATATGCGAGCATATAGCCAAAAAGTATACCCCCAACTGCTGGAGAAATAACCAGGTCCACATCTTCCATATCAATGGACCCAGAGAGCATGTTTTTGCTTTCATCGGCCAGCATATGCGTAAGATTGGGATGCATAAGCAGTTGGGCGCATTGGAGATAATATCCGCTGTGGTATCCTGAAGTTAAACCAAAATGGCCTTCCAGAATGGCGCCGGCATTCTCCAACATCTTGTAAACATGTAAATTTTTGTTCTCTCTTGTGACTTTTAACATATTATGTTCCCTCTTCCAAAATTTGCAGATACTGGTCGATGGCGCCGCCAATGTCATTTTTGCCGGTAATAGAACGGCCCGCCACCAAAAAATCGGCACCATCTTCTATGGCTTGCCCGGGGGTGGCGATTCTTTTTTGGTCATCGCTGCTGTCTCCCTGAAGCCGGATGCCCGGGGTTACAATATAGAAAGCATTGCCCAGTTCTTCTCTGAGCATACGCACTTCTCTGGCCGAACAGATGATTCCATCCAGGCCTGAACCATTGCCCATGACAGCCAGTTTTTTGACAGTCTCCAAATAGCTTTGCCCAAAACCCATGGTTTGCAGATTTTGGTCATCCAGGCTGGTAAGCACGGTAACCCCCAACAGCAGCGGGGGCATAACCCCAAGCCTGCGAGCCTGGGAGTCGATTGCCTTTCTGGCTGCATGAATCATTTCTGCGCCCCCCAGGGTGTGGATGGTAAGAGCAGAAACATGCAAAGAAGCAATTGCCTTGCCGGCCCCCCCAACTGTATTGGGGATATCATGCAGCTTGGCATCCAGCATGACTTGATAACCAAAACTTTTTACCGTGTCTATCATGGATAGCCCCTGGCTGTATATGAGCTCCAGTCCGATTTTGATCATATTTATTTTTCCAGCAATTTTGGTGCATAGGTCTATGACCTCCTGTTTGCTGGAAACATCCATGGAAACGATTAGGCGGTCCCTGGGTTTTAAATCTTTTCTCAATGCAATGCCTTTCCGATAATTTTTTTTACATGGTC
>PWYO01000258.1 GCA_003567835.1 Actinomycetota bacterium
GATAAAGCGCAACAGCTTATATTCTCTGTATACCAGGATTTCAATAAAGGAACTGACAGTGCAAGAATAGCGCCTATGAAAGAAATCCTTTCTGAAGTCTATGAGCAGGTTGAACATCTCTATGAAAAAAAATCGGATGTGATCGGCATACCCACTGGATTTCTAGATCTTGATAAAAAAACGTCTGGCCTCCAAAATTCAGACCTGATTGTGGTAGCTGCCAGGCCGGGAATGGGCAAAACTTCTTTTGCTTTATGCGTGGCCAAAAATGTGGCCATGGACCAGAAAAAACCGGTGGCCATATTTTCCCTGGAGATGTCCAAGCAGCAGATTGCCCAAAGGTTGATATGCGCAGAAGCCAGAATAGACCTGCACCGTTTACGTTCGGGAAATCTCAGGGACAATGAATGGCCCAAACTGGCCCGGTCCATAGAAAAGCTTGCCGAAAGTGAGCTGTTTATTGATGATACGGCATTTTTGACGGTAATGGACTTGCGCTCTCGGGCCCGTATGCTGGTAAGCACTTATGGGATCAAGATGTTAATTGTCGATTACCTGCAGCTGATGTCTTCCGGTTTTGACTACAAGGACAATCGTGTGCTGGAGATTACCCAGATATCCAGGAACCTGAAGGGTCTTGCCAAAGAACTTAACATCCCGGTCATTGCTGTATCCCAGCTTTCCAGAGAAGTTGAAAAAAGGGATAAAAAAAGGCCGCTGCTGGCTGACCTGAGGGAGTCTGGGGCCATTGAACAGGATGCCGACCTGGTGATGTTTATCTACAGAGATGAATATTATGACCACAACAGCAAAGACCAGGGGATTGCTGAATTGGACATCGCCAAGCACAGGAATGGACCCACCGCAAAAATTAATCTGAATTTTTACAAAGAATACGCACTGTTCCGGAATTTAAGCAAGGTCAATGGAAAAAAATAGGAGTATAAAATGCCAAGTATAGCCATCGTGGGCACCCAATGGGGTGATGAAGGAAAAGGCCGAATTACCGATTTGCTTGCCCGAAAAATGAATTTTGTGGTTCGATTTCAAGGTGGTGATAATGCGGGCCATACCGTGGTATTAAAAGATGAAGAGTTTAAGCTGCACCTTATACCTTCGGGCATTCTGTCAGCTGAAGTGGTTTGTGTAATCGGCAATGGCGTGGTGATCAATCCTGAGGTACTAATCAGAGAAATCGAACAGCTGCACCAAAGGGGCATCAGCACAAAAAATCTGAAAGTAAGCTGCAATGCGCATCTGATTATGCCTTACCATATTATGCTGGATAAAGCCGGTGAAAGGAAACTGGGTACATCAAAAATCGGTACCACGCATAAAGGCATCGGCCCCGTTTATTCGGATAAGGCAGCAAGGGCGGGCATCAGGACGCAGGACCTTTTGGATCTTAAAATTTTTAAGACCAAATTGGAAGAATCCCTTAAAATTAAGAATGCCATATTAAGCAAAGTATATGACTTGGAGCCTCTGGATGCAAAAGAGATATTTGACCGGTATTGCGATTATGCCGAAAAAATCAAAGAGCTCATAACCGATACTTCCTTTCTTTTAAATCAAGCCCTGGATGCCAACCAAAAAGTGCTTTTTGAAGGTGCGCAGGGGTCTATGCTGGACATAGATTATGGCACGTATCCTTTTGTTACTTCTTCCTGCACCCTGGCCGGTGGGGCCTATATGGGTGCAGGCATAGGCCCTGGAAGAATTGATGAAGTACTTGGTGTGGCCAAAGCCTATACCACCCGGGTTGGTTCGGGACCTTTTCCCACCGAAGAGGAGGGAGAAGTTGGTGATTTTATGCGAAAGAGAGGCCATGAATACGGAACCACTACAGGCAGGCCCCGCAGATGCGGCTGGCTGGATGTATTGGTTCTCAAGTATGCAATCATGCTCAATCAGCTGGACAGCATTGCCCTTACCAAATTGGATGTATTAACCGGCTTGGAACAATTAAAAATCTGTACGGGTTATCGGTATGAAGGCAAATTCTATGAAAATCTTCCCACCAATCAGACCATTATGCACAAGTGCCAGCCGGTATATGAAACGGTTGACGGCTGGGATGCGGATTTGACGGCTATAAAGGATATCAATGACCTGCCTCCAGCAGCAAGGCAATATATCACCCGCATAGAAGAGCTGGTAAAGGTTCCCGTATCTATGGTAAGCGTTGGTCCGGAAAGAAGCCAGATTATAGTCAAAGACAATAACTTCAAAAGCCAGACTTTCGATCGTGGTTTTACGGCAATCATATAGAATGGAGAGCGTATGCATATATTAATCATAGGCGGCGGGGGCAGGGAACATTGCCTGGCCTGGAAAATAGCCCAAAGCCCTTTGGTTGATCAAGTATTTGTTGCTCCCGGCAATGCAGGGATGGGCCATGTGGCTGAATGTGTGGATATCGGTGTTGAGCAATTTTCTGATTTGGCAGATTTTGCCCAAAAAGAACACATAGATTTAACGGTGGTAGGGCCTGAAGCCCCTCTGGCAGGGGGCATAGCTGATTATTTTATGGGCAGAGGATTGCCCATATTCGGGCCCCAAAAGGATGCGGCCCGGCTTGAAGGCAGCAAGGTCTTTACCAAAAGACTTGCCAAAAAATACGGCATCCCCACTGCAAAAGGCGTGGAATTCTCCGATCAGGACTATGAACAGGCAAAGGATTATATTGGCCGACTCGATGAAGGCAGTTACCCCAAAGTTTTAAAAGCAGATGGCCTGGCAGCAGGCAAAGGGGTTATTATTGCCCATACAAAGCAGGAAGCTTTGCAGTGCCTGGATGATTTTTTTATTAAGAAGGTATTTGGGGATGCTGCCCAACGTATGATTATTGAGGATTTTCTTGACGGTTATGAGGTGTCTCTGCTCTGCCTGTATGACGGAAACACCGTATTGCCCATGGACCTGGCCCAGGACTATAAAAAGATTTACGATGGTGATCAAGGGCCCAATACGGGGGGGATGGGCAGCTACAGCCCGGTACCCTTGGTGTCCCGCAGCATAAAAGAAAAAATTTTGCGCGATATTGTTTATCCCACCTGCCGGGGCCTGCAATCGGAAGGCATTCAATACAGGGGTGTGCTTTATGCGGGCATTATGGTTTGCGGCCAAAACCCGCATCTTCTTGAATACAATGTAAGATTTGGAGACCCTGAAACCCAAGCCATACTACCCAGGTTAGAAGAAGATATAGTCCCCTATCTTATTGCCTGCAGCAAGGGGACATTGGACCAAAAAAGCATGCGCTGGGAACCCAAAAAGGGAGTATGTGTCATAATTGCTTCTAAAGGGTATCCCCAAAGCGCTTCAAAAGGAGACCCTATCAAGGGCCTTGAACATTTCAATGGGGATCCTGACCTCATGGTTTTCCACTCTGGTACCAAAAATACCGGCGAAGGGCTGGTTACCCATGGAGGACGGGTGCTGGGTGTAGTGGGAAAAGCGGAGACTTTTAAAGCAGCAAGAAAAAAGGTTTATGCCTCTATAGACAAAATAAGGTTTTCTGGGATGCAGTACAGAAAAGACATTGCGGCGAGAGCCGAAGAATCCGGTATTTGAACCAATTTTTTTTTGTTGATTATGGGACCGCAATACCCTGAAGCAAAGTTTTAGAAAAAAAATAAATCTTAATCCATACCCTACACAGACCATCCTGGCCGGCAAACCACCGCTGGGGTTCATTGATTTCACCAATCAAGATCATCCGGCAGATTGACGGAAAAGCCGCTGGAACCCACCAGGCAATAAAAGGCGGTTTCCTGCTTACCTGGAACAGCTTTTTTAGCGGGGGCCAGGCAGAAAAACAGATAGACTTGCATGGTAAATCAAATGCATTTTTATGCCTTTGGGACCAGCCTCTTTGAATGGATGCAACCAAGCGTGCCCTGCTTTTCAGAAAAAATAAGCCAAAACATGCAGTGCAAGCAGGCGGATGTCGTATTTTCCGGACGGCTATACCAAAAACCATATACTGCAATCATACAAATAGGTCTTTGCAGTTTTAGGCTCTGGGCAATCGGTGCTCTATTGGGACCAGTATAATAATTCTTTTGCCCTTTTGGCGGTTTCTATGGCCTTTTCCCGGTTATTGGAAAGAACGGTGATATGGCCCATCTTTCTACCGGGTCTTACGCTTTTTTTGCCATATAAATGCAGGGTAACACCTTCCAGTTTTAATGCTTTTTCAATACCTGCCAGGACAGAATCCTCCTTAGCGGTATCATCACCCAATATATTAATCATAGCAGCCGCAGACAGCATCCTTGTAGAACCATGGGGCAGGCCGCATATCATCCTGATATGCTGGTCGAACTGGGAAGTCAGGCATGCCTGGATGCTGTAATGGCCGGAATTATGGACCCTGGGGGCGATTTCATTGACCAGTACGTCATCCTCCTCGGTAAGAAACATCTCTACACCGATTACCCCCACTGCTTTTAGCGCATTGATCACCTTTGAAGCGATACGATATGCTGACTTTTCAGCTTTCGCGGATATTCTTGCAGGGGCTATGGTCATGTGTAGAATACTGTTTATATGTATATTCTCAGAAACAGGAAAAACTGAGGTGTTACCTTGCGCATCCCTGGCGCATATAACCGATATTTCTTTTTTAAAAGGCACAAAACTTTCCCATATCCATTTATGGGCCCCTTTTTGTGAAAACATTTTTTCCTCGGTATCCGATAGGTCTTCTGGGTTCTTTAAAAATACCTGGCCTTTTCCGTCATAGCCTCCCCGGGTGGTTTTGATCATGGCAGGCAGGCCGAGCTTTGAAACATGTTTTTTAAGATCGCTGCAGTCTTGCAGGGCTTTAAATTCTGTGGTGGGGACGCCAATGGACCTAAGAAATTCTTTTTCCTTAACCCTGTCCTGGGTTATTTTTAATACCCTGGAGAAAGGATGGACTGCAAAACCTTTCTCTTCCAGAAAAGAAACTGTCCGGAACGGGACATTTTCAAATTCATAGGTCAAAATCTGGCTTTTTTCTGCAAGCTCCAATGCTTTATGTTTATCCTCAAAATCAGCCACAATCTGGTGGTCGCAGACCTGTGCACAGGGGCAATCAGGTACCGGGTCCAGGGTTATAACCTTGTAGCCCATCCGCTTGGCTTCATGGGCAAGCATCATGCCCAGCTGGCCACCGCCTATAATGCCTATGACCGAAGGGGGGAGGATCATTTTATTTTGCATTTTCTTCCATCCTTGTTGCTTTCTCCTCCACTTGCCTGCACAGTTCTTCTTTATACGCTGTTACACGTTTCTGGATGTCTGGATACTTGATGCCCAGGATCTGCGCAGCGAGTATTCCTGCATTTTTTGCGCCGTCTTTTCCTATAGACATGGTTGCGACTGGAACACCTCCAGGCATCTGAACGATGGACAGAAGCGAATCCACCCCTTTTAGCACCCTTGATTCTATGGGTACGCCGATGACCGGCAGCATAGTATTGGCTGCAGTCATTCCGGGCAGATGCGCGGCTCCTCCTGCTCCGGCAATGATGACTTCAATTCCACGTTTGGCTGCGGCGGCAGCATAGTCGAACATTCTTTTAGGGGTACGATGGGCAGAGACAATGGAGATCTCGTATCTTATGTTTAATGCATCAAGCATATTCGCTGCTTCTGACATGCTGGATAGATCTGAGTCGCTTCCCATGATAATACCCACAAGTATTTTTTGATTATGATCTGACATCGATGAAGCCTCCCTGTAAGTATGCATTTATCATTTTGCGGCCGATTACAAAAATCAAATATATATTATAATCTTATCTGTAAAAGAGCAATTACTTAGAAAACAATGTATAAAAACAGCCGATTCATTTCTCATTTTTTGACCATAGAGATCTTCCTTGGGCCCTAATCTTGATACAGTTTAACAATATCAATGAAGTAGCCGGGGCAGGGTCCAATAAAGTATGGGGGTATCTCTTGATTTTCCTGCGGCAAAAACTCTTCCCGGGCGAAAAAGTCAGCCCGGGTTTAATAGCCATGCAGGGGGACTTTCTAAAAGTCAGCGGCCGCAGGGCCATTGTTGGTTGCTTTCTGTGCAATTATGCAGGAGCTTCCAACCATCCTGTTGCTGGATCTACCCAAAACCTCAAAGTTTTAAAAAAAAGTTATGGGTTTGCTGATTATGCTTTCTAAGGGGCAATTGCAAACCATAAAACCAAAACAAATACTTATTTTTCTATCCAGGTGGCGGATGTTAAAACAATCCTGACAAAGGCTGGCTCAGCCAGGCCGGCCGCCAACAAAAATTAATTCCGTATTCTTTGACATCTCATACCCAATAAAATATAATACCTCAATTAATACAAGCATAGTTGGGGAGACCAATGAAGCAACATCGCCTTACCAAAGAAGGCTATAATATCTTAAAAAAAGAGCTTGATGACCTGGTTAAAAACAAGCGGAAAGAAGTTGCAGCCAGACTCAAAGATGCCAAAAACAGTGGCGGGGATTTAAGTGAAAATTCAGAATATGAGTATGCAAAAAATGAACAGGCTTTTGTGGAAGGCAGGATTGCGCAAATCAATGAAATCATGGACAACCATGTCATTGTAGACGGCAATAGCAGCGGAAACCAGGTGAAAATAGGTTCAACAGTGGTGGTCAAAGATCTTGATACTGGCAAAAAAAAGAAGTTTAAGGTGGTAAGCTCCATAGAGTGTGACCCGGAAAAAAACAAAATTTCTGATGAATCGCCAATTGGGGGATCACTTCTTGAAAAAAAGGTGGGAGATGAAATTACTGTCAAGACGCCCCATAAAAAAAAGAGACTGAAAATTGTAGAAATAAAATAGGTAAAAATATTGATTTGGCAAAATAATGCATAAAGAAGACCAGCAACCACAAAATACTATATTGGAAACAGAGAAACCTTTGCCGGAGCCCCTGGAGATCAAGCTGGAAAAGATCAAGCGGTTAAAACAGCAGGGACATAAGCTGTATGATGACCGCTTTGAACCGCAACAGAAGATTGCGGCACTCAGAGAACAGTATGCCGCTCTTGAGCAGGGCCAAAAATCCGAACAAGCATACCGAATTGCAGGCAGGATTATGATTTTCAGGAAACACGGCAAGGCAACATTTTGTGACCTGATGGACGCCACCGGAAAACTCCAGCTGTATCTGAATCAAAAAGCGGTGGGCAAGGAAGCATTTGATGGATTCAATGACCTGGATATCGGTGATTGGATCGGGGTGTGCGGCCATTTGTTTAAAACCAGAACCGGAGAGCTGTCCTTGAAGGTTGACAGTTTTAAGCTGCTTTCCAAATCGATTAGAATTTTGCCTGAAAAATGGCATGGATTAAAAGACAAGGAACTGCGATACAGGCAGCGCTATCTTGATTTCTTGGTAAATCCCTCTGTAAGGGAGGTTTTCAAACAAAGAACATGCATCATCAGCAGTATAAGGGAATTCTTAAACAAAAAGGGTTTTCATGAGGTTGAAACCCCAATGCTGCAGACCATCCCCGGCGGAGCTGCTGCCCGTCCTTTTACAACCCACCACAATGCACTCGATTTGGATCTATATTTAAGAATAGCCCCTGAACTTTACCTGAAGAGGTTGATAGTGGGCGGATTTGAGAAGGTTTATGAAA
>PWYO01000049.1 GCA_003567835.1 Actinomycetota bacterium
TTAGAGGGCATCAACCAAAAGCTTGTGGAAAAAAACCAGGCGGTTTCTTTGGCCTACGGGATTGCAGAAATTGCCCCTGGCCAAAAAAAGGACATTGCCCATTGCCTGAACCAGTCAGACCGGCAGATGTATGCGCACAAAAGAAGGCAAAAAAAGCATCTCAGCTAAGGGCTTGGCTGCTTTCTGGACCCCTCCTTTACGGGCGCTTGGCAGGACACGGGCTTTGCTGTTTTGGGCCCCTAAATTCCAGAAGCTTTCCGTTGCGGCCATCTTTTGGTTTAATGGAGGGTAGGAGGCGATGGTATGAATCAGGTACTAGAGGTCATAAAAAGAAGAAAAAGCATTCGAAAATACAGTTCACGGGCGGTGGAGAAAGAAAAAATCATCAAAATGGCCGAAGCGGCACGGCTTTCTCCGTCTGCTTCCAATAAACAACCCTGGCGGTTTGTGGCGGTAACCGACCCGGATCTGGTCAAACAGGCCACAGCATCCGCACTGGGTTCCATCAATGCCTGGGCCCGCAGCGCGCCCTGCCTGATGGTGGGCTGTTCGGTACGAAAAGATGTGATAACCCACTGGATTGCGGAGGCCGCATCCGGGGTCAAATTCCATATTCTGGACCTGGGTATTGCCATGGAGCATATGGTGCTCCAAGCAGAGGCATTGGGCCTTTCCACCTGCTGGGTGGGCTGGTTTAGCGAAAGAAAACTAAAAAAAATATTAAACATACCCGCTGGGTGGCGGGTGGTAAGCCTGCTTACCCTAGGCTACAAGCATGAAAAGCTGGCCCCCAAGACCAAGAAAAAGCTGCCTTTGGAAAAGATATTAACCTTCCGCTAAAAAAAGTGGCGGCCAAAGCCCATACCCAGGGCTTTCTGCAAACAACCTTTCTCAAGGCTCCAGGCCTTCCCCATAAGGCCCGGGGCCATTTTTTGTGGAAAATGTGGTTTTGTTTAACCGAGGTTGTCTGCTATAATTTAGCTAACTTTTTTTACAATTGATTTGCGGAGACGCTCTTATGGGAGACATGTTTACCTTTCCCCGGGTATCCATATGCATCGCTAACCTTGACGGCAAACACTATCTGGAGCCGTGCATCACCAGCTTAAAAGCGCTGGAATATCCTCAGGAAAAGGTGGAGATCATCGTAGTGGACAATGGTTCGGCTGATGGCTCGGCGGAATTTTTGGCCCAGACCTTTCCTGAAGTAAAAGTCATCCAAAACAGCCATAATGCGGGTTTTGCCGCAGCCAATAACCAGGCAGCAGAAGCCGCAGAAGGCCAGTATATTGCTTTTTTAAACAATGACACCAGGGTGGACGCCCAATGGCTTACCCAGCTGGTGCGGCCGCTGGTGCAAAACAGGGAAGCGGCTGCATCCGGTTCCAAGGTGCTCTCCGAAGACGGCAAAACAATTGATTTTGCCGGGGCCATGATCAATTTTGAAGGCAAGGGCTTCCAGGTGGACTACGGCCTTCCCCTGGAGCAGGACACCCACCACAATGCCCTGTACCTGCCCTTTGTCAATGGGGGCGCCATGCTGGTCAATGCCCGGGTTTTCCAGGAGGCCGGGGGCTTTGATGAGGACTTTTTTGCCTATTATGAGGATGTGGATTTAGGCTGGAGGCTGTGGGTTCTGGGCTATAAGGTGGTTTTTTGCCCCAAGTCGCTGGTCTATCACACCCATCACGGCACTTCTGCGGCTTTTAGCCAAGACAAGCTCCGGTATTTAAAAGAGCGGAATTCCCTTTATTCGGTGTTTAAAAACTATGATGACCGCAATCTGGCCCAGGCCCTGGCGGCTTCTTGGGGCAGCGTGTTCAACCGGCTGTTTGTGGATATCAAGTTTGACTATCAAAGCTATTATCAGTTTGAGCCCCACCAGGCAGAAAAAATCAGCCAGGCGCTGCAGGAGCAGGCAGAAAGTGTTTCTGTGGGAAAAGAACCCTTAAGCTCGCTGATGGCAGTCAAAGATTTCTTTGACCACCTGCCCCAGCTTCTGGAAAAAAGAAAGTGGATCCAGGCCCATCGAAAAAGGGATGACAAGGCGCTCTTTTCCTATTTTAAAGGGCCTTTTTTAGCCGTATCCCCGGATCCTGCCTACCAGCAGAACCAGATCAATCTATTAAAGTCCACAGGCATATACGACATCTTTACAAAAAGGATACAGCGGTCTATTTTAATTATTGCCAGCGATGTGGTCAAAAAAGAGATGGCCGGGCCCGCCATTCGGGTATGGAACTTTGCCCGGGTGCTTTCTGAGCATATGCATGTGATCTTGGCGGTGCCCAATGACACCGACCTGGAGCCGGACAGCTTTACCATTAAAAAATACACCGATGAGGCAAGCCTGAGGGATTTGATGGAAGGGGTTGATCTCATCCTCACCGGGGGCACCACCTTTTCCCGGTATAGATGCATCAAAGATTCGGACAAGTACCTGATTATGGATATCTACGACCCTTATAACCTGGCTGCCCTGGCTGAATACAGCAATGAGCCTATGGAAAATAGGCTCAAGGTCCATAAGCTGGTACATGAAAACCTCAATGAACAGTTCTACCACGGGGACTATTTTATATGCGCATCGGAAAGGCAGCGGGATTTTTGGCTGGGCATGGCTGCAGCCCTGGACCGGGTCAATCCCTACAGCTATCAGTGGGACCCTACTTTGAAAAAAATGATTGATGTGGTTCCTTTCGGCCTCCCTTCCCATGGGCCCATGCATACCCGGCAGGTGCTCAAAGGGAAGATAAAAGGCATCAGAGAAGATGATTTTGTGCTGTTGTGGGGCGGGGGCATCTACAACTGGTTTGATCCCTTGACCCTGATTCGGGCTATGGCCAAAATCGGCGAAGCCAGGCAGGATATCAAGCTTTTCTTTATGGGCATACAGCACCCCAATCCGGAGGTCAAGGAACTGCAGCTGGCCGCTGAATCGGTCAGCCTGGCCAAAAAACTGGGGGTGTTCGAAAAAAATGTATTCTTTAACTTCGGCTGGGTGCCCTATGAGGACCGTCAGAACTACCTTTTGGAATCCGATGCGGGCATCATCACCCATCCAGAGCAGATTGAGACCCGGTTTTCCTTCCGGACCCGTATGCTGGACTATCTGTGGGCAGAGCTTCCCATCATTTCCACCGAAGGGGACAGCTTAAGCGAGCTTATACAGAAAAAGGATCTGGGGGTGGTGGTGGCTGCCCAGGATATGGCGGGCATCCAATCGGCCATCATCCGGCTGGCAGACGACCGGTCTTTCTATAGCCGGTGCAAAAAAAATATCGGCAACATCAAGCCCCAGTACCAGTGGGAAAAGGTATGCCGGCCCCTTTTGGCCTTCTGCAATGACCCGGTGTTTAGCGCATACCGGAAACATAGCATGGATGGCCAGCCTCCAGTGACCCCTGGCCTTCCAGGTAAAAAAGCGCAAACAAAAGGCGCCGGCTACCTGGTATCCAGGTTCTTTTCCCATTTTTTTAAAAGCCCCCGAAAAAGTTTCCGCTACTTATCCAATTATATGCGGGGCAGGTAAAGCAAACACCCATGGCGCAGCAATCAGCAAGAAAAAGGAAACTGAAAATCATCTTACGGATAGCCAATGTGGTGGTGGTGGTGGGATTTGGCATCTTTTTGGTGTGGTATCTGTTAAACCAGGTGGAGGTGTCCCGGATCTATGAAGCTTTCTTGGGCATGTACCGGCCCACCATGGCCCTGGGGCTCACCATGATGTTTTTTGACGGGTTTCTCCGGGGGTACCGGAGCAAGATCCTCATCGGCTCAGACCGCATCCGGCTCATCGATCTTTTTTTTGTATCCCATTTAAGGAATGCCTTTAATATGGTCCTTCCCGCCCGCACCGGCGAGCTTTCCTATGTATATGTGCTCAAAAAGAAATTTCAGTTTCCCATCGGTATCGGGGCCTCCACCCTGGCGGTGGGGCTGATCTTTGACCTGGTCATTGTGTTTTCTCTGATTATCATCTCCATTATCATCGTGGGCATTGGGCGCTATGCCATATCATCGGGCACGGTGATGGCCATTGCTGCAGCGCTTCTGGCTGCCTCCCTGGGGCTGCTGTTTTTTTTATCCCGATTGGTGGGTCTGGCCATCCGGGTCATACACTGGCTGCTGGCAAAAACCAACTGGCAGAAAAACAAGGTGGTCGATTACCTATACACCAAATTGGTGGAGACCAATCAGAATATCAAAGCCATACAGGCCAGAAAGATCTACGGCAGGGTCTATGTCTTGTCGGTGGTCATACGTATCGTCAAGTTTTCCATATACTACTTTATGATCCATGCCCTGATGCAGCCCATGGGCTACGATTTTGCGCAGCTCAACTACTGGGCCATTTTTCTGGCTACCGCCGCCGCAGAGATTTCTGCGGTGCTTCCCACCCATGCCCTGGCCGGGCTGGGCACCTATGAGTTTGCTTTTGTGGCTGTATTTACCATGCTGGGATTCAGGGAAGATATTGCCATAATCGTGGGTTTTAATTACCATATTATCAATTTGCTATTTACTGTATTGCTGGGTGTATTGTCCACCATCATACTGGCAATGCCGTTTTACAAGATCAAAAAGATGGACCAAAAGATATGAACATACTGATTACCGGAAGCAGGGGCCAATTGGGCAGCCAGCTGATGGCCATGAAATGGCCGGGCAACACACTGTACGGCTATGACCTGGATATGGATATTACCGACAGGGGGGCGGTCCAAAAGACTTTTGAAAAAGTAAAGCCCCAGGCGGTGATCCATTGTGCCGCCTATACCGATGTGGACGGATGCGAAAAGCACCCAAAGATGTGCTATGCGGTCAATACCCGGGGCACCTACAACCTGGTCCGGGAAGCCAAAGCATACCATGCTGATTTTTTACTCATCTCCACGGACTATGTGTTTGACGGCAAAAAAAACGCGCCCTATACCGAGCAGGACCCGCCCCATCCTTTGAGCGTATACGGAGATTCCAAATACCAGGCAGAGCAGGTGTTAGAAGACTATCTGGACCATTACTACCTGGTAAGGACCACAGGCATCTACAGCCGGTTTGGAAAAAATTTTGTAGACACCATCATCAAAGCCGCCCAAAAAAACAGCCAGCTGGATATCGTCAATGACCAGGTATGCACCCCTACCTACAGCCTGGATCTGGCCCGATGCGTCCATGCCCTCATGGATTCCCAAAAATACGGGGTCTACCATGCCACCAATGCCGGCCAGTGCACCTGGTATGATTTTGCCTGCCGGATATTTGAACTACTGGACTTTGCGGTCCAGCTGAACCCCATCGCCAGCCACCGGCTAGGCCGTCAAGCCCAAAGGCCGGCCTATTCGGTATTGGAAAACCGTAATCTGGAAAAAAACAATATATGCCATATGCGCAGCTGGAAGGAGGCTTTGGGTGATTTTTTGCTCCATGACTACCCACCCTTAAACCATGGCCAAAATCAATAAAACAGCAGCCACCATCATCAGGCTGGCGGTCAGTATGGGATTGATCTCTTTTTTGGTCTACCGGAACCTGGACAACCTGGTGGCCATGGTCCAGCAGGCCCGGCAGCTGGACCTATTCTATTTGGTGCTGGCGGTCTTTTTTTACATATTGGGCATAGCAGGCATCGTGTTTCGGTGGGGGATCCTGCTTCAGGCCCAGGATATCCATATTTTTCGGCCCTTCCTGCTCCAGTCGGTGTTTATCGGATTCTTTTATAACAATATACTGCCCACCACCGTTGGGGGAGATGCGTACCGGGTTTATGACCTGGCCAAAAACAAGGATATAGCCGCCACCAAAACCACCTCTACCGTAGTCCTGGAGCGGTTTGTGGGCATCCTGACCGGGCTGATCTATCTATTGGGCTCTTTTGTGTTCGGGATGTATGCCATGCTCAGCCGGGGCATGGTGATCAGCATGGTGGTGTTTATCGCGGTCATGGGGCTGGTGGTGGCCATCCTGGTAAACCCCTATTTTTTCAAGCTGGACCGGCTGTTTGACCGGTTCAGGCTGCTAAAAAAAATCCGGCCCAAGCTCAGCACATTCAGGGAAATAATATTAAGCTACAGGGACAAGAAGGCCCATTTTTTTCTCTGCTGCCTGTACAGTTTTATCATGCAGTTCTTCTTCATTCTGGCCCATTGGTCGGTATCCTTGTCCATGGGGCTGGAGGTCAGCCTACCTGCTTTCGTGTTTATGGTCCAGGTGGTCTCCATTGTATCCAATATCCCCATCACCGTGGGGGGCATCGGGGTCAGGGAGAATGCCCTGGCTTTTCTGCTGGCCGCTTTTGGTACCACCCAGAGCCAGGCAGCCCTGTTTTCATTCATCATTCTGTTTATCATCCTGTTTAATGCCCTGCTGGGCGGTTTGGTGTACCTAGCCAAGAATCTGTTCTATAAGTCCAAGGGGGTTATCTGAATAGAAAGGGGAGTGCCGATTCAATATAGGGGCCCATATACTGGTAGTAAAAGTCGCTTCCCAGCATCCTTAAAAAAAGCACCACCGAGAAGAAAAAGATCAGGAAAAATATCAGGTAATATAAGATTTTAAAAATGACTATTTTAAACATGTCTTTTTTTTGTTATTGTTATTAACAACATTATAATGGCAATAAAACCAAATGTATAGGCAAGATGGCTAGAGGGTTTTTAATTTTCTTAAACTTGGTGGTGCTCCTGATCTATATGGCCTTGTTTATTTTCATGGAGCCTCTTTTGGCTATGGCCGGCCAGCACATCAGCATAACCCCCGCCATAGAAACAGCAGCCGGCTATTTTCTGCTCATTGTCATCGGTTTTTGTATGGGAAACCTGACCCAGATTTTTACCAGGACCCAATACACCAAAACCCGCTGGGACATCCGGGGCTTTGCCCTTCTTTCCATGATCCCTGTGCTGTTTCTTTTGGCCATCAACCTGGGCCCCACGGTGGCGGTCATCGTCCAGCTGCCTTTTATCCGGGAAAGCCCTGCTGAATCCCTGTATTATCTTCTGTCCACCCAGTATATATGGATTTTATGGATCGGATTCAACCTGGGCGCTTCCATTAAATTTGCCCAGTATTACAAGCCCAAAAGGGCCAGGCAGCAGGCTAAGGCAAAATAGGACCCAGGTTTGCTGCTGCAAACATAGAAAGCCCAACAAAGGATTGGGCCGCCTTGTGCACAAGGGCATTGGCCAAACACGGAAACCAGGCTTAAAATCCAACCGTATCACCATACCAATGCCCGACCCATTGAGGCCAGGGCAGGTCAATAGGATGTTGGCAATAGGCTGGTATCCTGCTTGGTGCAGGCCAGCCCTGGTTTTTTTCCAATAACGCACTTTCCCTTTTTTTTAGCCATGCCGGCTGAGATCACTGTCTGCGCAGGCATGCCCTTTTCAGGGTCTGGTTTATAGTCTTGCTGCAATCATGGTCATAGGGGCCAAGGGCAATCGGCCTGGGCTGGTGAAGCGTTTTTTATCAGGGTTTCATTTCAACCGCACACCATTGGCGCACCAACACCCAGTCAAGGCTTTCCCATGGCTCTATTTTTGATTCTGTTGACAGTCGGGTGCCAACCATGCTTTTATAGTAGCATTAAAAAA
>PWYO01000151.1 GCA_003567835.1 Actinomycetota bacterium
AAATCGGGCATTATAGCGCTTACCCGTTCCCTGGCCAGGGATTACGGAAAAATGGGCTACAGGGTTAATGTGGTCCTTCCCGGGGCGATCAAAACCCCGGGCACAGACAGCCTGGTGAAGATGGCCCTTCACAAACTCAGGTTTGACCTTTTAAAAACCAGTTACCATTTTCAGTCCAGGCTGCCCCTGGGCCGATGGGGCACCCCTGACGAAGTGGCCAAATCGGTTCTATTTTTGGCCAGCGATATGGCCAGCTATATACAGGGGGCCATGCTTCCCGTAGACGGGGGGTTTCTTTCCTCCTGACCGCATATGGGTCAGATCATTGCTTTAAACATTTTTTCAAATGTGTCCACAATCCGGGGATCAAAATGTGTGCCGGAACATTTGAGAAGTTCATCCATGGCCTGCTGGACACTGACTGCTTTTCGGTAGGGGCGATCATGGGTCATGGCATCAAAAGCGTCCAGCACGGAAATGATCCGGGAAGCCAGGGGGATCTGCTCTCCTTTGAGTCCCTGGGGATAACCGCTGCCGTCCCATTTTTCATGATGATAGAGAATAGAATCTGCAATCGGGGAAAGCTCCGGGCTCTGGCTGGCAATCCTATAGCCGATTTCGGGATGTTTTTTAATGGCCTTCCATTCCTGTTTGGTCAATTTTCCCGGTTTTAAGATGATCTGGTCGGAAAGAGCAATTTTTCCAATATCATGGAGGGCTGCCAACAGATTCAGCTCATCAAGCTCGGCTTCGGTCAGGTGCAGTTTTTCGCCGATCTTTTTGGACAAGGATTTCATTCGCTGCATATGGTCTTCGGTCTCATAATCCCTTTCTTCCAGGGTCTTTTCCAAAGAAGATATAATCCTGCTGCGGGTACTCTTGTTTTCAATAAGCTTATGCCTGTACATTCTGTCCTCAGCTTCCTTGATGATATCATGCATATTTTGTCCAGGTTTCTCTTTGGCTGCACAGCCCAAAGAAATGCTTAAAGTAAGCTGTCTGCAGCTCTCTTCAGCACATCGCTGTTTGATTCTTTGGATGATTTTTTGGGCATGGCTGTGGGAGGTATGGGGCAGAATGGCAATAAACTCATCTCCGCCCCAGCGGGCTAGGATATCTTCCCTGCGGAAACAGCTCTTTAAGATTCTGGAGATGTCGGCAAGAAGCTTGTCGCCCTGCTTGTGACCAAAAGTGTCATTGACCAGTTTAAGCCCATTGACATCCCCAATGATGATACTGATGGGCCGCAGTCTTTCAGAATCCAGCCTTTTTAATTCTTCTTCAAAAAAATTTCGATTGTACAGCTTGGTTAGCTTGTCATGAAAACTTAAGTAATGTATTTTGGCTTCCGATTTTTTTCTGCTGGTTATGTCCCTTAGGATGCCTTCAATAAAAAGATCCCCGCCCGGGTCTTTCACCTGCCATAAGCTTGCCTCCACCCATATTTTTTTTCCGTCTTTTTTAGCCAGCTCAAGGGCAAAACTCTGCTTTCCCGGATTCCCTGAACTGAAATCTGGTTCAGGGACAATCACCGGCAGCTCACTTTTGTCTCTGCACCCGAACATATCCAGCAGGGATGCATTTGCCTGTATGTAGTTTCCATCCATATCCATTCTGAATATGCCGTCCAAAGAATTTTCAAAAATGGAGCGGTACCGCCGTTCTGCGGTTTTCTGTTCGGTGATGTCTGTAAAAATCAGTATCCTGCCTATGATTTTTTTATCCATATTCAAATAGGGATTGATGCTTAAGCTAAATATTTGGGGCAGGTTTTTTAGATGAACCTCCTGAATGGTTTCAAAACGGGTGCTTTTCCAATCTACGGGGACCGTGCCCAGCACACTGGATATGTCTTTTCCAATCAAGGCCTCGGTGTCCAGGCATTGCGCAGCCATGGTATTGGCATAAAAGATCCTGTTTTTTGTATCGGCGGCGATGACCATATCCTTGTTGTTTTCAATTTCCGGCTCTATGCTCATGGGGATAAAGTCCCCTACTTTCAGCTTGATAAAACCGTAGAAAAGCACAGTGCTGCCCAAAGTCAGGGCCAGGGGTGTATTTTGAAAACCGGATACAGCAAAGATCTCCGAAATGTCCATAAGGTTGAACAAAAAAGGGAGGGTTATGGTGACCATCATCACCACGGCATGGTTTCGAAAAATCCGCGGTCCTTTCAGGAGAAGCTTGGCCAGAAAAAAATAGCTAACCAGAAACGACAAATAGGCAAAAGCTGTCCACACCCAAAACCAGATCCCGTATTCCTTGCTAAGATAGGAAATGATATTTCCCGGCTGCAGCTGCCATGCGGTCCACATCAGGTTGTGAAAACGGTTGGTGGAAACCAGAATGATGGTGACTAACGGAATGACACAAAAAACAGCTATTTTTTTACCGGTAATCCATTTGCTGTAGCCAGAGTAATAAAGGGAAAGCATAAAAAAGGAAACGGGCACGGTTACCACGCCCAGGTATTTTATTTGGCTCCAAAGCATCTTGTACTGCCCGCTTGTGCTCAGCAGCTCAAAATAATAGCAGAATATCCAAACAAAACAGGCGGAAAAAAAAGCGATTCCAAACTTGTAGCCGGAAATATGTTTAAATTTGCATAGAAAAAATATGCCTGCAAGAGGAATTGCCAGGCCCAGCACCAGTGCGGACATGTATGGCGTGGTTTCCCAACTCATAATAGCAACTTATTCCATATATTATTATATGTACTAATAATAAATGATTAAATAAAAATGTCAACATATATATATAAATAATAGTAGTTAAATTTTTTATTTATTGTCTTTGCTGCTGTATTCTTTTTGCAAAGCATGATATTGATCCATTTTTTTGTGGACCAAACCATTGATTGAATCCGCCGGGTAATGGCCTTGCTTGTCTTTTTTGCCTGCTTTTAGCCCGGTGAGTATTTCCAGCCCCTGCTCCACTTCATTGATGGCCCAGACATGGAATTTGTCGTCTCTGACTGCATCTGCAATTTCCTGGTCAAGCATGAGATGATCCATATTGCTTTCAGGAATGATGACCCCCTGGCTGCCGTTTAATCCCTTGGCTTTGCATATATGAAAGAAACCTTCCACCTTCTCATTGACCCCGCCGATGGCCTGGATTTTCCCATTCTGGTTCATGGATCCGGTTACGGCTATGTCTTGCCTGAGAGGGATTTCAGCCAATGCAGAGATGAGCGCATAAAGCTCAGCACTGGATGCACTATCGCCCTCTATGCCCCCGTAGCTCTGCTCAAAAACCAGCCGTGCGGATAGGTTAAACGGCTTATGCTGGGCATATTTTTTAAGCATGTAGCCGCTTAGGATCAGCACCCCTTTACTATGTACCGGGCCCCCGAGCTTGGCTTCTCTTTCAATATCCACAATGCCGTCTTTGCCCATGCCTACAGTGGCGGTTACCCGGGAAGGCCGGCCGAAGGTATGGTCTCCTATATCCACAAAAGACAGTCCGTTGACTTGGCCCACCTCTGTGCCCTCTATATCAATGAGTATGGTTCCCCTGGCAATCAGCTCATGGATTTTTTCTTCGAGAAGATTGGAGCGATACATTTTTTGCTCAATGGCCTGGGTGATATGTTTTTTCTCGATATAGGCAGATCCGTCGGTCTGGGCATAATGGTTTGCCTCCATGAGCAGATCCCCGATATCCGAGAACCGGGTAGAAAGTTTTTTTCTGTCTGAGACCAAACGGGATCCATAATCAATGGTTTTGGCAATGGCTGAAGCATGAACATGCTTTAAATGCTCTTTTTTTCTAAATGTGCATATGAAAGCTGCATAATCATTGATATTTTTCTTTTTTTTCTCCATGGACCAGTCATAGTCCGCCTTGATTTTAAAAAGTTTCTTAAAGTCGGGATCATGGGCATAAAGCAAATTATAAAGAAGGGGCCTTCCGATGAGAATAATTTTAATCTCAAGCTCTATGGGCTCGGGCTTTAAGCTTTTGGTGGTAACCAGTCCCAGTTTTTCTCCGGCTTCTTCGATGTCTATTTTTTGATCCCTTAAGGCCAGCTTTAAGCTTTCCCAGGATAGGATATTTCTTAACAGCCCTTCAATGGGAATAATCAGAAAACCTCCATTGGCCCGGTGCAAAGCCCCGTTTCTGATCATGGTAAAGTCGGTGGTCAGCAGGCCGAATTGGGTCTCCCTTTCGATTTTGCCAAATAGATTGGCGTAATTGGGGTTGTGTTCGATGATGACCGGAGCGCCCTCCTGGTCAGAATTGTCCACCACCACATTGACCTCGTATTTGCGGAATGGTTTTTCTTTTAACCAGGGAATGGCCATCTGCTGCTCTTTTTTCTTGCCCTTATCCAAAAAAAGGCCCAGGTTTTCCAATATGTCTTCTTTGACCGCATCAATATGGGATACCACCGCTTCATATTGGTCGTATCTTTGTTTTATTTCATCAACCAGCTGGCCGATGGTATATAAGGCAATTTGATTATCTAGTTTTTTAATATTTTGGGCCACTCGCTTGTCCATTTTTCTGATCTCGGTCATCACCTGTTTTAATTGCTTGCCCAGCTGGCTTCTTTTTTGCTGGATTTTTTCCCTTTCTTCTTTTTTTAGCGACATGAAGTCTTCTTCACTGAGCACTTTTCCCTCAATAACCGGCAAAATCAAAAGCCCCAGTGCAGACTGCTTTAACACAAAACCTTCTTTTTTGGCTTTTTCCTTCAGTTCTGAGATCATGCTGTTTTTCTTTTGTTCCATGCTTTTGGTCAGATTCTCCCTTTTCTGCACATAATCCTTGCTCATAAAAGCTTTTGGAAGCAGATCGCGGATGGTGTCTATAAATTTGGACATGTCCTGCTCAAATTGTTTGGCCTTTCCTTTTTCCAGTTTGATGGCCTTGGGTTTATAGGAATTCTTGAAATTATAGACATAACACCAGTCAGGGGGGGTGGGTTTCTTTTTGGCCAGGGCATTGACGAAGCTTTTAACGCTGGTAGTCCTGCCGGTGCCGGGAAGCCCTGAAACAAATATGTTGAATCCTTTTTCTCCGATATTTAAGCCCAGCTGCAGTGCTTTTACGGCTCTTTGCTGCCCGATGATATTTTCCAGCGGCTGCAGGTCCTCGGTGGTCTCGCAGTCCAGTTCCTTTTCTGTGATGGTTTCTATTAGATCGGTATGCTTTAATTTTCTAGCCATATGCTCCCCTTTTTTTGGTAACCATATTAATATTATATACGAAAGCAACAGAAAATATTATGTTTCCAAAAAAAGCAAAGGCCATGGCAATAGGTTCCGTGCGGCGAACCCAAAAAAGGGCCGGTGTCAAAATTTGGCGGTCCTATCTTAAAGGGATGCGCAATAGGCCCAGTTAGGATCCTGTAAACCGGAAAACCAGATATACGATGATTCCGATGACAATAAGGCCCATCAGAATGAGGCATCCGGGGCTTTTGAGCATAGGGCCAAACATTTCCTGATAAGGGGGCTGCTGAGGCTTTTTCTCGGTTTCCGGGGCAACGTCCTCTTTGATTTTCTGCCCGCAGTACGGGCAGAGGTTAAAATCTTTTTGAATGGGTTTTTGGCATGCCGGGCAAATTTCTTCACCCATCTTTTCAAGCACTTCGATTTTCTTTTGTATGTCCTGATCTTTGAGGTTAAACACCTTCTGCATCTTATCCAGAAGCGCCTGTTCTTTTCCAGTAATCTGGCCTGCTTCGGAAAAACTTAAATAGGTGGATGCATACAGCTCCAGGATGTCTTCGGTATCGAATTTTCTTAAGGTGTCGATTTCTTCGGCGGTAAGGTCTTTGTAAACCAGCACATCGTCTTCAATCTTATCAAATTTGCGGTCCAGCATTTCATCACATTGCTCGCAATAGGGTGAATCTGCATGTTCGGGCAAATCTTTTTTGCATAGCTTGCATCTATCTGTCATGGTTGCTCCCATCTGATTGTCTTTTCAGTTTGGTCCTTTGCAAATACCTGTTTCAAATGCCCATTTTAAAATAATTTTTGTAAATATGCCAATATAATTTCTGAAGCCTTTTTGTCCAGGGGCTGGTTTTCATTCCCGCATTTGGGTGAATAAATGCAGGCAGGACACCCTGCGGTGCAGCCGCAGTCTTTGACCAGTTCATGGGTCATCACTGTCAGCTTCCCGAACAGCTCAAAGGCCTTCTCTGAGAGACCTATGCCTCCCTGATAGGCATCATAGATAAATATGGTGGGTTTCTGGTTTGGGCTGTAAAAAGGATAGGAGACCCCGCCAACATCCCAGCGGTCGCACATAACCACCAGGGGCATCAGGGCAATCATGGCATGTTCAATGCCGTGCAGACCGCCCCCAAAGTCCAGGCCGGATCGGACAAGCTCTTGTTGGAGCTTTTCGGGTATGGTAAACCATAAACCCACCGTATGAAATTCCAGGGGCGGAAGATGCAGGCTTACCGTATCCAGAACCCGGTCATATTTGATTACTTTGTAGGCAAAATAGGTTTCTTTGACAGAAATTTGTCCCATAAAAAGGGAAAAATCGCCTTTTTTTTGGGTCTTGATCTCCTGGTTGATGTCGATATGGACGTCTTTTCGTACTGTGGTGTAATAATCTACATCTTTTTTTTGCACATCAACCAGCCCCTGGGCCATATCCAGGCTGTTGACGATATAAGTCTCGCCCCGGTGCAGCATCACCGCGCCCGGATAGGCTTCCCGGTACACTTGAACCAGGCTCATGGTCTCCAGGATGCGTCCTGCGCAAACCACCTTAAACTGGTCTCCATAGGCGTTTTCTAAGTGCACCTTGCTGCTGGGATAGTCTTTTCCGCAGTAAATCCAGCCGTGAGGCGTTTTTTTCATCAGGCCTCTGTTTGAAAAATCCTCTAAAAGCTTTAAGCTTCTTTTGCCAAAATACGGTTCATCCAAATCTTTTCGGATGGGCAGTTCAGCGGAAGCGCACATCAGCTGTCCGGCGCTGATATAAGGGTTGGTCAGGTCAATGACAGCATGTTCCGGCGAACTTTCAAAAAAATAGGCAGGGTGTTTGACCAGGTACTGGTCCAGGGGGTTTTCAAAAGCCACCAGGATTACCATAGATTCCCCAGTGCCCCTCCCTGCTCTTCCGGCCTGCTGCCAGGTGGATATGATGGTGCCTGGAAAACCGGACATGATGACTGCATCCAGCCTGCCGATATCCATGCCCAATTCCAGGGCATTGGTGGAGATGATGCCCAAAAGGCGCCCATCCCTTATGCCCTGTTCAATTTCTCTGCGTTCCCGGGCAAGATATCCTGCCCGGTAAGCGGTGATGCGCTCTGCCAGCGGACCGTTTTTGTTTTCCAGTGCTTCTCTGGCCCATTTGCCGATCAGCTCAGCCATTTTTCTGGATACGGTAAAGCAAAGTGTTTGTATGCCCTGGTCCAATAAGGCAAGCAGCAAGTCCGTGGTCTCCTGATGGACGGAAAGCGGGCCGACTCGGTCATAAGAAGGATTATAGAGTATAAAGTATTTTTTGCCCCGGGGGGTGCTGTCCTCCCCTACCCAGTCAAAATCCAGCCCGGTTAGCTTAGAAGCAAATTCCAAGGGATTGGCCAATGTGGCCGTGGACAGCACAAATTGCG
>PWYO01000078.1 GCA_003567835.1 Actinomycetota bacterium
CTGGTAACCAATCATGCAGAGGAGCTTTCAGGTATTGTGCTTTCCCAACTGGTCAATGAAGGGGCTCCTGTAATATATGGGGCAGCATGGACCACATTTGAAATGAATAAGGGAACTGTGTTAATCGGGACGCCAGAACGTTGCCTGTTGTCTGTGGCAGGGGCACAAATAGCAGATTATTGCAGCATTCCCTCCCACTGTATTGCTTTTGACACCGATTCAAATCTTTATGATGAGCAGAATGGTTTCGAGAAGATGTTGAATCTCATTGCCACGCTTCAGTCAGGGATCAATATGGTGGTAAATGCTGGGATGTTTTCCACCGGGATGACCGTAAGCTATGAGCAGCTGGTCATAGATGATGAAATGGCCCAGTTTGTATACAGGTATCTGGAAGGTATTAAAGTCGACCGAAACACCCTTGCCGCCGATGTAATAAGGAGAGTGGGGCAACATAAAAGCTATTTGATGGAGCCCCATACTATGGAGTATTTGCGGGAAAGCGAGCACAGTACTTACACTGTCTCTAACAGGGATGTTTATGATTTATGGAAGAACCGGTCAAAACCTTCCATTGACCACAATGCACGAAATCAGGCCAAGGCTATCTTGGAAGGCCATAAGCCCAAAACACTTTCCCAGCAAAAACAGGAGAAAATAAAGGAGGTTATCCAGGATTTTGAAAGAAAACATTAAATCTTTTCGGGTATAGGACAAGGTGGCTGCCAACCAAATTGGGGCAGATTGGGCAGCCATTATGATCAGACTGGCTTTTGAATGACTGCTGTTCGTTTTTTTAAGCCTTTCAGGTACAATGTAGGCCTTTTGTACCAGGAAATAATTCAAAAAGAGAGCCAGTGCCAAAAAAGGCTATACAGCGGTTCAAAAGACCGTGTTGCTAAGTCAGGCCGTGGGGCGGCAAACCGTTTTGCTGGGGCCATGAAAGGAAAAATATGTTTCAGGCCAATCACAGAAAAACACAAGTTTTATTTCAAGGCAAAGAACGGCAAAAAGTTTCGCCCATTGAAAAGATAAAAAATGACCAAGATTACAATACTAAAACAAATAGGGAGGTAAACCATGCCAGGACCAGGCGCATTTTTATTCGGAGAGGAAGAAAAGAAAGAAGTCATGGATGTGTTGGAAAAAGGATATCTTTTCCGTTACGGAAGCGAAGATGATGCTCATTTTCTGCATAAGGTGGCCACATTTGAAAAAGAATTTGCAAAATATATCGGAGCCAAACACTGTGTAGCTTTGAGCAGCGGAACTGGGGCGCTTCTCACTTGTCTTGCTGCCCTGGGCATTGGGCCCGGTGATGAGGTGATTGTGCCTGGTTATACGTTTATTGCCTCTATCTCCTCCATCATCTATGCCAAGGCCATTCCGGTATTTGCAGAAATTGATGAGTCTTTGACTGTAGATCCTGATGATATTGAGAAAAAGATCACTGAAAAGACCAAGGCCGTCATGCCTGTCCACATGCTGGGCAATCCCTGCAATATGGATAAGATCATGAAAATTGCCCAAAAGCACAACCTATATGTGATAGAGGATACCTGCCAGGCCGCAGGGGCTGCCTACAAAGGCAGGAAACTGGGAACCATAGGAGATATAGGGGCATTTTCGCTGAACTGCTTTAAGACCATTTCTGCTGGAGACGGGGGTATTGTGGTAACCGATGACGATATGCTTTTTGAAAGAGCTTTCGGGTTCCATGACCAGGGCCATAAGCCTTCCAGAATGGGGGTTGAAGTGGGCAAAAGAAGTATGATTGGATTAAATTTTAGGATCAATGAGCTCACCGGAGCCGTTGCTTTGGCCCAGCTTAGAAAAATTGACCAAATCCTATCCATGCTGCACCAGAAGAAAAAAAAGCTCAAAAGCATGCTATCCAGCATAGAGGGGGTGCAGTTTAGAAAAATTAATGACCCTGAAGAATGCGCAACATTGTTGACCCTCTTATTTCAAGATAAGCAAACTGCTGATCGATTCTGTGAAAAAGCAGGCACCAAAACGGTTTTTTATTCTGGCTGGCATGTGTATAATAATATGGAAAATATTTTGGGCAAGAAAATGCCCACGAAAATTAACTGCCCATTTACCTGCCCCTATTATAATGAGAAAATAGAGTACAGTCATAATATGCTTCCCAAAACAGACGACATACTGCAGCGGGCTGTCAATATCAGTATCGGAGTTGTGGATCCAGGTTTAGGTGCAGGATATGGCATATCGATTTTATCCGATGACCAGGAGATTGAGAAAGTGGGTAAAAATATACAGGAATTGATTGAAGAGATCCTCTAATTTTGCCAATAATTGCCAATTGATAGATGCCTATTTCCTGGACCAGTAGCAGAATGTATTGTGCAGGGCTATACCATGACAAAAAGGAACAGAAAAATATTTATAACAGGGATCTCATAGCATCCAATTTTAAACAATATTTAAAAAATTTGTGCGTTATATTTAATACCAGCGGCTATAAAGATAAACCTTGTTGGTGTGATCGCAGATATTGCTGCAAGTAAATCTTAGACATATCCATGAAAGCGTTATGAGTCTGTGCAATATTGATAGCCGTAAACACGGAAAAATCAGTGGCAAAATGGCTAAAAACCCATTTGAACCATTTTGTTTATAAGTTTTATAAAAAAACATCATTAAGGCAAACCTCGCCTTTTGGGCTACAGCTGCAACATAATGGAAAAAAGTACTGCACATGCCTGCACATTGGAGGGTTGATAATCAAAAAAATACTGGTATCATGTAGAAAATTTTATATGTAAACATCGGATAGAATGAAAAAGACAGCAATTATTGCATTAATCATCATCATTGCAGCCTCATTGGCCTGCACCAGGTTTGCCTGCAGGCCGGTAGATCCCCCTGAGCAGGAAAGAATTGCTGTAGAGAATGGGCAAAGACAGCTGCCCGCCCCTCCACCGCCCCTGGAAGATATTGTTGCAGAAGATCCTGAACCGGAACCGACACAAAGAGAGACCATGCGGGTTGGCGCAAGCGGTGTAGGAAAATGGGGGCTGGCTTTTACTGGAAAAGAAGCGGTGGCAGAAATCCGGCATGTCATAGGCAGAGAAGCCTATTTCTGGGAAGCGGTGGATATATGCCTGGCCAATGATATATACATCATAGCCAATATTGACAACTGGACCTTCAACGGTTACCTGGAGCCCAATGAACAGGAGTGGAGGCAAAGGGTAGAAAGCCTGGTCACCGATTTAAAGGACCGGGGGGCCACCAAGCAAAATACAAGGATTACCATTATCAATGAACCGATGAAATACATCAGCAGAGAAGCCTATATACGCTTGGTCAATATTGCCTATGACCAAATTGACCAGCGTTTCTATATGGGTGCAGGCAATGAAGAATACGACCTGGCCAAAAAAAGGGGCAATATGTATGAATACCTTTGCCAGAATGCCGAATTCGATGTTTTAGACACCCACTGGCAGGCTTCTTTTACCACACCTGAAGATATTGAGGTTAAGGCCAACTGGTTCAGGGACTTAGCCGACCGTTACGGCAAAAGGTTGAGTGTCACCGAAGCCAACTGGTTTGACATGTCTACTGCTGAGGGATATGAGATGCTGATTAAAAAGATGATCAAGGCTGAGCAGCTGGGCAGTGAAGATTTTTGTGTGGTGTTTACCAAATTGGAGGACCAGCCCCAATATGAATGGCTGGCTTTTATCTATAATGGTCAAATAAGAAACCAGCAAAACTGGGAGGACTTCCTGTCCAGGATCAATTAAGCAGGCTGGTGAGAACCTTGACAGATTTTTCATGGTTTCCTGCCTTTTTTCTGCCATGATGGCCGCCAATGGCCCTTCTTGGGATTTACCCCTTAAAATTTTTTGGTTTTTACTTTATAATGACAAAAATTTGCTTGGAGGATGGGCATTGCTGGACCACAAAATACTGTACAATTCCATAGAGATCTCTGCCGATTACGGCAGAAGAGATTATATAGAAGCGCCGGAGCAGGCCATACTTGAAAAACTCTCGGGCTGGCTGCCCGCTGCCAGGATGTTGGATATGGGGGTTGGGGGAGGCCGGACCACCAAATATTTTGCCCCTCTGGCCAAACAGTATGTCGGAGCCGATTATGCATCCAGTATGATTGATATATGCAGGGTAAAATATCCAAAAGATTATGCCTTTGTGGAATGTGATGTCCGGGACATGGCATGCTTTCAACCGGAAAGTTTTGATTTTGTATTGTTCAGCTACAATGGCCTAGACAGTTTCAGCCACCAGGACAGGCTGTGTGCGCTGAGAGAAATTGGCAGGGTTTTATCCCCCGGCGGGTATTTTGCCTTTTCCAGCCACAACCTGAACTGGTCCAGGCTGCCTGACCTTTTCCGGCTCAAAGGCCCAAAACCAAGTGAGGCTGGTGGGCTGGCTGGCATCCATTACTACATGCGTCAGGGCCTAAAAAATATGCGTTTAAGCATGTTAAACAAGAGCCTGTTTATGGGCAGTCTGATTGAAAAGCTTAAGCAAGATGAACGAGGCACATTGTATGATGACTCCCTGAACGGAAAAGTCTGTTTGTACTATATCACCTGCAGGGAACAGGCCAGACAGCTTGCGCAGAGCGGCTTTACCGATCTGTCATTTTTTGGGAAGAACGGCAAAGAAACCAGCTGTCCTGGCGCACTCGACCGCAGCCCCTGGATTTATTATCTGTGCAGAAAAGGATAGGATTTTTTGTTTTGCCCTTTTCATTATATAATGGCCGCTATAGCGGTAAAATCGATCTTCTAAAGGAGTACTTGTGGACAACAGGCCCATAGGGGTGTTCGATTCAGGGCTGGGAGGGCTTACCGTATTAAGGGAGATCCTAAAGGTGGTCCCCAACGAGAATATCATTTATTTCGGGGATACGGCAAGAGTCCCTTATGGGCCCAGAAAACTGGAAGAAGTAAGAGAATTTGTGTTCAGCATTACCCATTTCCTTTCCCAAAAAGATGTAAAACTGATGGTAATTGCCTGCAACACCTCTACTGCGGCAGCCTTGGATGCCTTGCAGGCCCGTTTGCCCATACCCGTTATCGGGGTCATTGAGCCCGGGGCAAGGACTGCGGTGGGCCATACTGCTAACCGGCGGGTGGGAGTCATGGCCACCCGGGGCACCGTAGAAAGCAGGGCCTACGACAAAGCCATCTCCAAAATTGACCGCGGCATAAAAGTCTATTCAGTTGCAGCCCCTAAACTGGTAGAATATGTAGAGAAAGGCCAGTTGTGCGGACAAGCCCTGGATGGGTCTATTTACGACTATATTGAACCGCTTTTGGCCAAAAAGATCGATGTGCTGATTATGGGCTGTACCCATTTTCCTTTAATAGAAGGCCGAATCGCCCATTTGTCTGGTGATAATGTCAAAGTGATCAGTTCCGCGGTAGAAACAGCCAGGGATGTAAAAAATATTCTAACAAAGGAAGGCATTGCTGCCTCCGGGACAGGAAAGCCTTTCCGCATATTTTATGAAACAGGCAAGGCCAGCCATTTTTATCGGGTAGGCAAGATGTTTTTAGGAGAAGAGATTACAGATGTGGTGAGCATTGATTTAGCAATGTAACCGGAAAGGATTCAGGCATGTCTGAAAGAATTGACGGAAGAAAAAAAGAAGAGATCAGAAAAATCAACATACAGCGTAATTATATTTCACATGCCCAGGGCTCGGTATTTATGGAGATGGGCAATACCAGGGTGGTATGCACCGCCACCATGGAAGAGAAAGTACCCGTGTTTTTAAGGGGCAGGGGCAGCGGATGGGTTACCGCTGAATATGACATGATTCCTGCATCATCCCCCCAAAGGATTATAAGGCCGCAGTCTATGGGCAGGATCAGCGGCAGGACTTATGAGATACAGCGGCTGATCGGCAGGTCTCTGCGGGCAGCGGTTGACCTCAGTAAGCTGGGGGAGAGGACCATCTGGGTCGACTGTGATGTCATTGAAGCAGACGGAGGCACCAGAACCGCTTCCATTACGGGGAGTTTTATTGCTCTGTTTGACTGCCTGCATGCCCTGGTGGAAAACAAAAAATTATCCGAGCTTCCCATTGAAAGCTTTATTGCGGCTATCAGTGTGGGGATCGTAGAAGGTGAGATTCTGGTGGACCTCTGCTTTTCTGAAGATTCAAAAGCGGAAGTGGACATGAATGTGGTCATGGATTCAAAAGACAGGTTAATCGAGGTGCAGTCAACCGCAGAGGGCGCCCCTTTTAGCAGGCAGGCATTTGATACCATGATGGACAAATCAGCGGAAGCCATCACCGAGCTGATTGCCATGCAGAAAAACTTATTAAGTCAGGGAATATAGATGCATCAAATTGTCATAGCCTCCGGAAATGACGGCAAAATTGCTGAGATTGTGCATTATTCCAGGCGCCTAAACAGCAAGGTAAACTGGCTGACCTATGCCCAGGTAGGCGGATTTCCCCCCATTGAAGAAAATGGGGATACTTTTTTAGAAAATGCCAAAATCAAGGCTTCAGCCATCGCCGATTACACCCAAAAAATGGTTGTTGCCGATGATTCCGGGCTGGCAGTGGACTGGCTGGGAGGCAAGCCGGGCATCTATTCTTCCCGCTACGCGGGCCAGGATGCAACAGACCAGCAAAACAGGGATAAGCTTTTGGACCAAATGCGTGATGCTCCGGAACATAAAAGGAGTGCGCGGTTCATATGCAGCCTGGTGCTTTGGGACCCCCGCAAGGGGATGGTGTTTTACACCGAAGGGGTCTGTGAGGGGAGCATCGGCTATGAGGAAAAAGGGTCCGGGGGTTTTGGCTATGACCCCCTGTTTATTCCCCGGGGCATGCAGCAGACCATGGCCCAGATTTCCCCCGAGGTGAAAAATACCATCAGCCATCGGGGCAAGGCACTTTCCGCTTTTAGCCGTTTTATTGAAAATTTTTAAAATTATGTTATTATAACTGTCTGGATATCGGGATGTGGCGCAGTTTGGCTTAGCGCACCTGCTTTGGGAGCAGGGGGTCGGAGGTTCAAATCCTCTCATCCCGACCATTTTTTCAGCGGGAATAGCTCAGTTGGCTAGAGCATCAGCCTTCCAAGCTGAGGGTCGCGGGTTCGAGTCCCGTTTCCCGCTCCATATTGAACCGGCCTTGGGCATAAACAAGCCTGGGGCGGTTTCGATCAACATCCCTGCAGGTTCGCTGCTGCCTATATATTGTTTTGTTTTAGTATTGGAAACCAGAAGTCGATAAAAGAACTATACTATTATACCACTGTTATAGAGATTGGTTGGGCATACATGGAAAAAAGCAGCAATGGCGCCATCAATAATTCCGAAATCGTGAAATCCCTCATGGGCCATACTGCCGACTATATCTATTTCAAGGATCGGGAAAGCCGGTTTACCAGGATCAATGATGCAGCCTGCAGGCTATTCGGGCTCAAACATCCCCGGGAAGCCTCGGGCAAAACAGACTTTGACTTTTACAGCAAAGAGCATGCCCAAAAAGCTTTAGAAGATGAGCAAAATATTATGGCCAGCGGCAAACCCTTGC
>PWYO01000047.1 GCA_003567835.1 Actinomycetota bacterium
TGATGAAACCAGGGATTATGTGAAAAGGGTTATGGCCAATTACCATATGTACCGCATGCTCTATGGCTAGATGATGCGCAGCAGCAGCAGCCAGGCAGATATGCTCAGGCAAGATATGATGGTAGTGATAATCAAAGCTGAAGACACCAGGTCTGCATCCGAACGATACTGTTTTGCCATGATATAAGCGGCAACCGCCAGGGGCATGGAAAACAAAAGCACCACCACATTCCTGTCCATAATGTCTATTTTAAAAACATATTCAGCCATCAGAAAAGCCACCGCAGGCATAACCAATAGTTTGGCAGCGCTGATGACTGCCAATATTTTGATATTGCTCTTGACATGGAAAAATCGAAAAGAAGCCCCGATGGCCAGCAGAGCCAGGCCCACCACCATGGAAGAAAAGATGTCCAAAACCCGGTACAGGGCATGGGGCATATCAAAATTGACATAGGAGAGTATGATGCCTGCAACCGCTGCCAGAATCAAGGGATCCAAAGCCAGGTCCCGCAGCATCCTGCCCAGCCGGATGCCCTCCTGCTTGCGGTTATAGATTTTAAACAAAAGGACAGTGAGGGTAATATTCAGGGGGGTAAGAAAAGCCACCACCAGGCTGGCTTTGGCCAAGGCCAGGCTGCTGTAAGCCGCGATGATGATGGGAAAACCGATAAAGGCCATATTGCAGCGGAAGCTGGACACCATAAAAGCGCCCTTGATCCGATCCGACTGCTTGGAAAAATGGATCCCCAAAAAGATGAGGCCCACAAAAACCAGGTAAGCGGAATAGATGACCCCCAGGATGGGGGCATTGAATATTTCCGAGAGGTCATACTGGGCAATGCTTACCAGTATCAGCGCAGGCAAACCGATATTGTAGGCAATTTTGTTTAAGGCCTGCACACCGGCATCACCTATGATCTTTTTTCTCCGGATCAAATAGCCCACTGCAATCACCGCAAATATGGGCAAGGTGATCCCCAAAACTTCTAAAACCAAAGATACCATACCATTCATGACTGAAAATAATCCAATACGCTAAGAAGGCCTCCCCTTCTTTTTTTTCCATTGATCTTGCCCACCAATTGATGCGCCTGATCCAGATATTGCGCAAATTCCTTTTTGGTGGTCTCCACAGCATCGGTACGGCCTACCAGGTCCAAAATCAGGCCGATATTTTCCTCGCTCATATCCGTATTGCCCAATAAGCGATGCACTGATTTCCGGAACCAGGGATCCCTGAGCGCATAAATAATAGGAAGGGTCACATTGCCCTGCCGGATATCATTGCCTATGGGTTTGCCCAGGTTTTTTTTCCGGTTTATCCCTATATCCAGCAGGTCATCATTGATCTGGAATGCGGTGCCCAGCAGCTGGCCAAACCGTCTTAAGCTTTGGATATCCTCCTGGGAAGAATCCGACAATATGCCTCCCAGAGCACAACTGGCCTTAAAAAGCGAAGAAGTCTTTTCATTGATCATTTGAAAGTAATAATCTTCATCCTGGTTGCGTTTCTTATGTTTTTTGAGCTGATCAAACTCCCCTTTTACCAGAAATTCAGCAGCCGAGGCCATCTCTTTTAATATGCAGGGCCGGTTATAGCGGTTCAGCAAAAAGAAGGTATGGGTAAACAGGTAATTGCCAATATATTTAGCCGTATCATTGTCATAGATCTTATGTATGGTCTTTTGGCCCCGCCGCAGTTCCGACCGGTCAATGATATCATCATGGATCAGGGATGCGGTGTGGATGATTTCAATGGCGGCTGCAGCAGGAAGCAAATACTGCCGGTCATAGTTTTGGTTTCGGGCACTGATAAAAAAAAGGGCACTTCGTATCCTTTTGCCTCCCGCCAGCAGGGTGCCCTCCATCCCCTTTTTCAGTATGCCTTCCTTACTGTCCACAAATTTTTCCAAATACTGTTCCAGGGCCTGGAGGTCTTTTTTTAAAAAGCCAAATATTTTTAGCGCATGTAACATGCCCTTTTCAACCCGCCTTGCATATTGTATCCCTGATGATATGAAACCACCGAAAGCTTCGGTTAAACAGGGGAAATTCCAGTTCTTTTTTTTCACAAACCGTGGACATGCTGTAGCGGTCCGTGTCTTTTTTTAAGGCTGCAAGCTGTGCCTTTCTTTTGTGTTTATCAGGCTCTTCCATAATGCGGTCAATCTTTTCCATGGTCTCCACCGCATGCAGGATCCGGTTTTGGTTCTGTTGCATCACCTGACTGGTAATGGCCCCTGCTTTTGCCTTCAGGCGGTTGAGGCCCAATGCAGCCTGGTAGGTGGCATCCACCAGCGCATCAACCGGGAGAGAGCGGCTGCGGTAATTTAATATATATTTCCATGAAGGCTGGGTGATGGCCTCAATATGGCCGGCAAGGGTTTTGGTGCGCAGGCTGTAGCCGAATTTCTGGGGATTTGCCCAGGCCCGGCTTCCAGGATCCAGAAAAGGGGCCATCGGGGAAATAAAAGGCATAAACCTTTTGTCCCATCCCAGGGTCTGGTATAGATCCCGGCAAAACCGCACCGTGTCCATCACCGAATCACGGTCCTGTCCAGGCAAACCGGTCATAAAATACAGATCAAAGCGTACCGCCCCTTTGCCCAGGGCATACTGTATGTCTTGGATAAGCTGCTCATTGGAAAACCGGGGCTTTCCCATCCGTTCCCTGACCGAACCTTGATGGGAATCGGGAGAAATTTCGTACAGGACGTGATCAAAGGCTTTATGGGCCAGGTCAAAAAACTTCTTTCCCGGAGGGCTGAAAAATTCAAAAAAGATCTGGATGCGGTCATCAAGGTGCCGGGCGCAGTCAAAAAATTCCTGCACATAATCCGGCCCATTGCTGTTGATGTCTCCCAGCAAAAAAATGGGTGCTTGTATGTATCGGTTGATTTTTCGGATTTCTTCAGCCAGTTTCTGAGGGGACCGGTATGCCGGGCAGGCCCTGCTGCCAAATTGCCGGAATGCACTTTTTGAGCCCCCGCAGCCGGAACACTCCATGACGCATCCCCTGACAATGGGTATGGTGGTGATGGGATAGCGGAGCCAGTCGGTAAAAGGAATCAGGCTTTTTAGATCCAGGTACCTTACCGCCTGCCTGAACATGATCCGGTAATCAAAATCAATCTCCTCAAGGTCGGTAGAGATGCAGGCCAGGGGATTTGCATGCACTTTTTTATCCTGCTTATACACCAGATTGGGGACATCTGCCAACTTGCTGTCCCCCTTTTTTTTGGTTATGGCAGCCATAAGCCTGGCCAAGGGCTCTTCAGTGGAGTCCCCCCGGACAATATAATCGACCTGGTCCATTGCAATCAGTTCCGAATAAAAAAAAGAAGCGCTAAAACCCCCGAAAATGACCTTGGCCCGGGGATGGTATTTTTTTACAATCCCGGCCACCTCTGTGGATCCCTGGCAATGGGGCAGCCAGTGCAGGTCCAGGCCGAAAGCATGGGCCTTTAGCCTGCTGATAAATCGTTCCGCATCAAAGGCGGGATCCTGCTGCATGCGGTAAGCAAGATTGACAATCCTTACCCGGAACCCCCGCTTTTCCAGATAATTGGACAGAGTCAAAAACCCAATGGGGTACATCTCGAAAATGGGGGTGCTGGGCACCAAATCACTCATGGGCCCAAACATAATGGTTTTCTTTCTGAAATCATACACGCTGGGTGCATGAAGCAAAATCAAATCCGCCTTCACTTAGTCCTCCAGGATGGTAGCGCTCAATGCCCCTAATCGGTTTTTGAGCCAATCTGCATGCAACTGTGATATGATATCATCTAACTGGTTTTTAATACAATGCTTCTTTTCCTTCAAGCAGTCCAGGTTTATGGTCCTATCCAGTTTTCCTTCAATCTGGGTCAACAACTTCTGCAGCTCCTGGAGGCTCTTGGCAAGAGTAACCAGGTTGAAAACCTTATACAGCTGGTCTATGCCCCATTGTGGGGACTGGCCGTCTCTGGCTATAAACAGGCTCCAGCCCACCAGGAAACTGCTTTTTAGCAGGGCATTGATACCCAGCAGCAGGCCTGTTTTCTGCTCAACCATATCCAGGAGCAGTCCTGGCTTTGCAGACACTTCAAGCAGAGCCTGGTGGAAGTTCAGCCTGCTTTGATGCACCTGTTTTAAGGCTTTGATGACCTCTTCAAATACCAGGCTGTCTTCAAAACGTATGAGGTATTCGACCGCCCTTGAATAAAAAATATCCCCGAACAGCAGGTTAACGGTATATTGGTTGCCCTTGTCGGTGTCAGTTTTTTGCCCAAAATGCTGGATATCCAGCAGATGGAAATCACAACCCATGCCCAGCAATTCTATGCCTGCGGCAAGATTTGTCGCCTTCCATCCCCAGGACGGCTTTTTGGTTTCCAGATTGGGGGGGCAGAACAAGAGAAAGCTTCGGGCATAGAGCAGTGCCCGGGGACCGCGTTTTGGAAAATGATGGGGAAACAGGCTTTGGATATAGTCCGCTTCCTGTTCCAGCAGTTGGCCAATTTTTTTTTCTGGGCTACTGTTTGATCGCTGTTTAATCTTTTTTCCTTCTATCTAAAACCCGCTGCGCTTTTCCCTGGCTCCTGGCTATGGTCTGGGGCTCTTTTAAACTGACATGGATGCGAATGCCGATGGCTGAATAAAGCTTATCCTCTATGGACTTTTCAAAGTCTTCCAGAATCATAATCTTTTCCTGGAATATATGTTCGGAAACCTCCACCCAAACTTCCAAGGTGTCCATATAATTTTTCCGGTCCAGCACAATCAGGTAATGGGGCTCCAAGTCGCCAATGCCCATCAGCACTTCTTCAATTTGGGACGGGAATACGTTTACCCCGCGGATAATAAGCATATCATCGGTGCGCCCCATAGGTTTGGCCATCCGCATAAGGGTCTTTCCGCAGCTGCAGGTCTCTTCAATCAGATAGGAGATGTCTTTGGTCCTGTACCGGATCACCGGCATGGCCTTTTTGGTCAGAGAAGTAAACACCAGTTCCCCTTTTTGGCCGGGTTCTAGTACCTCGCCTGAATCGGGGTCAATGATTTCAGCCAAAAAGTGGTCTTCATTGATAT
Source organism: Actinomycetota bacterium (assembly GCA_003567835.1). Taxonomy (GTDB): domain Bacteria; phylum Actinomycetota; class Humimicrobiia; order Humimicrobiales; family Humimicrobiaceae; genus Halolacustris; species Halolacustris primus. The sequence goes on from PWYO01000047.1 coordinate 5,077, forward strand.
GCAGTCCCTTCTTGGCCAGGCACTCACAGCTGACCCCCGGCCCTATAACCTCGCTTAAGCCGTAGCTGTCCAATGCGGTAAGAGAAAGCCTGTTCTCAATTTCTGTGCGCATGGCTTCGGTCCAGGGTTCAGCCCCAAAAAAGCCGATTTTCAGGGGAAAACGGCTAAAATCAACCCCAATCTTTTGGGCCACTTCGGACATATACAGGGCATAGGAAGGGGTGCAGCAGAGCACCGTGGATCGGTAATCGTCCATGACTTTCAACTGCCTTTGGGTATTGCCCCCGGAAATCGGGATGACCATGGCCCCAATCTTTTCTGCAGCATACTGAAAACCAAAACCCCCGGTAAACATGCCAAAGCCATGGCTTACCTGGACCACATCCTCTTTTCTGACTCCTGCATCATACATAATCCTGGCCAGCACCTCGGCCCAAATCTCCAGATCCTGTTTGGTATAGCCCACCACCGTAGGATTGCCTGTGGTCCCCGAGGAGGAATGCACCCTGACAATCTGCTCATGGGGGCTGCAGAACAAGCCGAAAGGATAGTTTTGGCGCAGGTCTTCTTTGGTGGTAAAGGGCAGTTTCTGTATGCTGTCCAGGCCCCTTATTTTTTCAGGATCCAGCCCTGCCCCATCCATTCTTTGCTTATAGAAAGGATTGGCCTGATAAATATGGCTGATGGTTTCTTGCAGCCTTTCCAGCTGTATCTTTTGGATCTGTTCACGGCTGCTGGTTGCTATTTCGGTATCCCAGAATGTGTCTTTTCCCATTTGCTAGCCAGACTCTCCTTTCCTTCGGTCCAGGACCCTTTTGGCCTTGCCCATACTCCTTTTGATGGTCTTGGGTTCTTTTAATTTCACATTAACATGAATGCCTATGGCTGAATAGAGCTTGCTGGCAATGGAGGATTCAAAAGCTTCCAGTTCATTCATTTTTTCTGAAAAAATGTCTTCGGAGACTTCCACCCACAATTCCATGCTGTCCAGATAATTTTTCCGGTCCACCACAATCAGATAGTGGGGTTCTACTTCTTTTACCTTCATCAGCACTTCTTCAATCTGGGAGGGGAATACGTTTACCCCCCGGATAATAAGCATATCATCGGTGCGCCCCATAGGCTTGGCCATCCGTGCGTGGGTCCTCCCGCAGGCACACACCGAAGGATCCAGGGCTGAAAGGTCTCTGGTTCGGTATCGGATAATGGGGATTCCCTCCTTGGTGATGGACGTAAACACCATCTCTCCCCTTTGGCCGGGGGGGAGGGTCTTTCCGGTGGCAGGGTCTATGATTTCAATGATAAAGTGATCTTCGGCCACATGCAGCCCCTTCTTGGCCAGGCACTCACAGCTGACCCCCGGCCCTATAATCTCGCTTAAGCCGTATATGTCTACAGCATCAATTGACAGTCTCCGCTCAATTTCTGCGCGCATCTCCTCTGTCCAGGGCTCTGCACCCATCACCCCCACCCTTAAAGGCAAGCTGGAAAAATCAATTCCCATCTCACTGCCCACTTCTGCAATATACAGGGCATAAGAAGGGGTACAGCAGAGCACCGTAGACTGGTAATCGGCCATGATTTTCAGCTGCCTTTGGGTATTGCCCCCGGACACGGGAATAACCGTAGCCCCCAGAATTTCCGCGCCGTAATGCAGGCCCAGACCGCCGGTGAAAAGGCCGTATCCATAACTGTTTTGGATCAAGTCATTTTCCCTTACCCCTACGCTGTACAGGTTTCTGGCAATCAGGTTGCCCCACAGGGCAATATCATTTTTGGTATAGCCCACCACCGTGGGATTGCCTGTAGTGCCCGAGGAGGAGTGTATGCGCACAATCTCTTCCATGGGCCTGGCAAACATGCCAAAAGGATAGTTTAGGCGGAGATCATCTTTGGTGGTGAAAGGAAGATTGGCCAAGTCATCCAGATTTTTGAAACCATAGGGATCCACTCCGCTCTCATCAATCCTTTCCCGATAAAACTTCACATGTTCATAAACGCCGATCAGCGTTTTTTTTAGTCTTTCCAGCTGCAGTGCCAACAGTTTTTCTCTGGGCATAGTTTCATCATTTTTTTCCCAGTAATCAACCACCGCTGATGACCTCCTTTCTATGTATTATCGAAAGCTTTTTTCAATGACCTCGGTGGGCAGCGGTTTGGTAAACAAGCTTACCACAATGGTCACCACAAAGGCGGCAGGAAAGGCCACCAGTATGGGATCCACCGCAGACCAGGGAAAGCTTGCCAAGGTGTCCCTTCCAAACAACAGATTGCAAAGCCCAATCATGGCAGAATTACTTTCATGGATAA
>PWYO01000195.1 GCA_003567835.1 Actinomycetota bacterium
ATGGAAATCCAAGATCATGCTGAACAGACAGTGACCTCTTTTAGCCCGGTTATCTGGAAAGAACAGGTCATTGCACCATCTTCTCTGGACCAGATACACCCCTCGCTTATCCAGGTCATAGAAGATCCTGGGGCAACAGGGTATGCTGCCCGAATGCCCGGCCTTCGTACAGCAGGCAAAACAGGAACCGCCCAGCTCGGAGACCAGCAGGAAATAGCATGGCTGGTACTGTTTACCGTAGATGCACACAATCCCCTGATCTTGGGCATTGCCCTTGAAGTTGAAGAGGACCAAGGCGATACAAAATTTGCCATCGCACTGGAAATACTCACCGCATATTATGGGCTGGGACAGTAAGCCATGGCTTGCTGGACTGTTTCCAATTGCTGCCGGATCCTGCTGCCCCAAACACCATTTTGCCCTCTGGCTTAAAGCCCTGGCAGAGGCTGCCACCTGGCGTTGACCCTGAGGCCAGCAGGACCCCAAGGTTTGCCTTTTCTGGCTTCTCGCTCTTTGCGCAGCAAGCCTAAAATCAAGCCTAAAATCAATGATATTGACAAAATAAAACTTTTATAATAATTTACCTCCAATGGTCATAAAAAATACATGCTGTTATGAAATTGTAGGGCAAGGTATGCATGCCATACTTGTTTTAAGCGCAACCCAGCGGATTGACCCCGAAGGGCGCGGCTCTGGCCAAACCCGCGGAACCTTTAAAGTTGAAAAATAGGGGCCGGTATCCTGTTTTAGAATGAATCTTGGCCTCATAGCAGCTGTAGCCTTAAGCTATATGAAAGGTGTAAAAAAAGCTGTATTGGAAATGGGCATTTTTGACCAATGCCCTTTCCCTGACAATGAATGAAAGGAGCAATTTGTATGAATGAAAAAGGAAAATGTCCCGTAACCGGCAAAACAAAAAATACCACCGCAGGCGGCGGCCCTTCAAACAAGGAATGGTGGCCCAATCAGTTGAACCTCAAGATTCTTCACCAGAACCCAGACATGGGCAATCCCATGAATAAAGGTTTTAACTATGCGGAAGAATTCAAAAAACTGGATTTTGAAGCCCTGAAAAAAGACCTGTATGCATTAATGACCGACTCCCAGGACTGGTGGCCTGCCGATTACGGTCACTACGGGCCCCTGTTTATCCGGATGGCCTGGCATAGCGCGGGCACATACCGGTCAGGCGATGGCCGCGGAGGCTCAGGGACAGGAACCCAGCGCTTCGCGCCCTTAAACAGCTGGCCGGACAATGCCAACCTGGACAAAGCACGCCGTCTTCTTTGGCCCATCAAGCAGAAATATGGCAAAAAAATTTCCTGGGCAGACCTTATGATTCTTGCCGGCAATTGTGCCCTGGAGTCCATGGGGTTTAAAACCTTCGGTTTTGGCGGAGGACGCGAGGACGTATGGGAACCCGAAGAGGATATTTACTGGGGCCCTGAGAGCGAATGGCTGGGCGACAAGCGCTATTCCGGTGACCGGGATCTGGAAAATCCTCTTGCCGCGGTGCAGATGGGGCTGATTTATGTGAACCCGGAAGGACCAAACGGCCAACCGAATGCCGTCGCCTCAGGCCGTGATGTACGAGAAACCTTTAAGCGTATGGCCATGAACGATGAAGAGACTGTGGCATTGGTTGCCGGAGGTCATACATTCGGGAAATGCCACGGTGCTGCCGAAGATTCCCATTTGGGCCCGGAACCCGAGGGTGCGGGCATCCAGGAACAAGGGCTTGGCTGGAAAAACAGCTACGGCAGCGGCAAAGGCCGCGATACCATCACCAGCGGCATTGAAGGAGCTTGGACCCCAACCCCTACAAAATGGGACAACAGCTATTTTGACACCCTGTTTCAATATGACTGGAATCTGGTTAAGAGTCCTGCTGGCGCCTGGCAATGGGTTCCCTCTGATCCAGAAGCTGCAGACACTGTGCCTGATGCCGAAGATCCTTCCATACGCCACGCGCCTATGATGACCACAGCGGACCTCTCTTTGCGGATGGACCCCATCTATAAACCAATCGCAAAGCATTTCCATGAAAATCCAAAAGAGTTTGAGGAGGCCTTTGCCCGAGCATGGTTTAAACTGACCCACCGTGACATGGGTCCTCGTTCACGCTATCTGGGGCCGGAGGTTCCCAAAGAGGAACTAATCTGGCAAGACCCCATACCCGAAGTGGACCATGCATTAATCGACCAGAAGGATATCGCCGATCTCAAGGACAAAATCATGGGTTCTGACTTGTCAATTCCCCAGTTGGTCTCAACAGCCTGGGCTTCAGCATCCACCTTCCGAGGCTCTGATAAGCGCGGCGGAGCAAACGGGGCCCGTATCCGACTTGCACCTCAGAAAGACTGGGAAGTCAATCAGCCCGAACAATTACATACGGTGCTTGAGACCCTTGAAAAAATCCAACAGGATTTCAACAGTGCCCAGTCTGGCCAAAAGAGGGTTTCACTTGCTGATTTGATTGTCCTGGGAGGCTGTGCGGCCATAGAGCAGGCGGCAAAGAATGCCGGCCACGATGTATCTGTCCCCTTCCAGCCCGGCCGCATGGATGCATCCCAGGAACAGACCGACGTGGAGGCATTTATGGTGCTTGAACCAGAGGCAGATGGATTCCGCAACTACCTGAAAGCCAAGTATTCGATCCCGGCAGAAGAAATGCTGCTGGATCGTGCACAACTGTTGGCATTGACCGCACCCGAGATGACCGTTCTTATCGGCGGCATGCGTGTGTTAAATGCCAATTACAATCATTCTCAGCACGGCGTTTTCACCCAAAACCCAGAGACGCTCACCAATGACTTCTTTGTCAATCTTCTGGATATGAATACCGCCTGGGAAGCCGCATCTGAACATGAAGACCTGTTTGAAGGCCGTGACCGGAAGACAGGCAAGCTGAAATGGACAGGCACCCGTGTTGATCTGATCTTCGGTTCGAACTCGCAACTCCGAGCCCTGGCAGAAGTCTATGCATCTGCGGACGCTAAAGATAAGTTCGTAGAGGATTTCATTTCTGCCTGGAACAAGGTGATGAACGCTGACCGTTTTGACCTTTCCTGAACCAGTACATAGATGATCTATCCCCTTTTGATACAGCAAAACCTCTTACAAGCAAGGGGTTTTGCTGTATATGGATGCAGGTTTTGCATTGACGGCTTACATTCAAATGGAAATCTTAGCCAAAAATACCGTTTTTTATTGATATGTTGTCACTGTTATGCTTTTATTTTTGGTTTTCCCAGCCCCAAAAGAGATAAACCTGGTTCCTGGCGGTTATGGAAAAAGCACTGGGGGCCATTGTTTATAAAAAGCATCATGCAATTGCCCCCACCTCAATTCAGGACCCATTGCCTGTTTTTATTTTTCGGGCCACTGCAAGGGCTTAAAGTTTGCCGACCTTGCTGCAGTCATTCCTATGGCTTGTAAAATATTTTTTTCAACAAACGGGCAACACCTTCAACCAGATCATAGCGCATCCAAAAAAGATTCAGGGATTTCCATGCATGGCTGCAATTTGCTTGGCCGGAACAGATTTGGGTCCGAATTCTTTGGGTCCCAATCAACGGACATAAAAATTTTTTTTATTTTGGCTGCCTTTTGATCATTGTCACAGTATTTTCGTATGCATGTGTTTCAATGGATAATCAGCTTGCGCAACTGTATGGCTTTGGTTGACCTCTTGGATGGGCTTTAAGGAGCCGCAAAATTTTGAAATCCAAATCTTGCAAGCAATTTTTATGCTCTGCAAAAGCCGCAAGACAAATTTTTTTATACACATGGCCATGGGGTTCGGCTTTTTTTGTGCCGCCTTCGTCTTTTGCGTAAGTTTTTGATGGTGGTCATATAGAAAGCACTGTCAAAATCCTTGCAAACAGGCATCTTTTTTTGCCGGAAGCGCAGCATATTTTTTACCTAACCATTTGGTTGGCCTTTTATTTTTTGTTCTAGCCGCAGGTCACTGCAGATTGTTTTTGGCCTGGCCCATTATACGTTTCCTGCATTTTGGACAGCGGCGCTTCAGTTCTTCTACATTGGCCTGGAGGTCAATTGCACCATTTGAAGAATCCTGGAAGAAATGCATTTGGGGCATTGGAGAATGATGCTGCATGCCCCTGGCCCGCATTTCCAGCGCCAGATGGTCATGTCTTTTTTTGATCAGATTTGTGCGAACCAGTTTTTTATCATAATATCCTTGTAAATTGGCCCCTTTTTTTAAACAACCCAAAAACATATGCATTTCCAAATGCTCTCCCAGAAGATGCTGGTTGCATAATATTTTTGGGTCAACACCCCACATTCTCAATTCGGTTCACCCCATACTTTACGGAAATTGCATTCTAAGATACCTCATGCATGCATCATCGACTTTTTTGTCGAATTCGGTCATTTTTATAACATAGGCCGGATATTATAGCAGAAAAAACATGGAAATAATGAAGATATTGATAAATCGTTTTTTGCCCATACATAAAACACTCAAGTCAATCGCCCCGGCTGAATTCGGGGGCTTCTATTTTTTCTCTTAATCCGAGCGCCAGGCCTTGCCTGGGCAGCCTATTTATCACCAGACTGAAGTTTGGTGCTTTAACGGCAGGCTAAAAAAGCGCATCCATTCAAACTGTTTCCAGTACATGACCACTCGGCAAGGCTAATGGATGAAAAAAACCAGACCCTTAACCGGTTAACTTCTTTTTGCCCTGAATTTAAAGGCAACAAAAGCAATGATTATGCCGTAAATGATCCCTGCCAAAAAACTTATAAGGTCGCTGAAGCCTGTGGAACTATAGAAGGCAAAAGAAACCACCAAACCCAGGAATGCCCCTCTGCCAACTTCTTTTAACAGATTTGGTTTTCCCCAGGGCAAACCGAGCACCAAACCCATGAGCAGCCGATTGTACCATAATGCAAACAAGTAGTATGCATCACTTTGGAAACCCGATCGTAGCAAGGCCCCCACAATACAGACCACACCCAAAATTGCGCCAGAAACAATGCATACCAGCATTCGTTTTGTAAACATATTTTCCCAGACTCCTTTATCTGATTTATAGACCTTATGATACCAAAATTCTTTATGCCTGAAGCAGGACCAAAACGCTAGTAGAGGATTTGGAATACACCGCGCTATTGTTCATAAAAGGTAATGCCCACCCCGGTGCCCACATGTGTTCCAACCACAACCCCAATTTTTTGTCTGTCTATCTTTTGGGGATGATACATTTTTTTAATTTCTGCTTGGAGCTCATCCACATCTTTTTTGGCATTGGCATCCGACAGAACCACCACAAGCGTTCCTTTTCCTTTTATATGTTCTCCCATGGATTTTACAGCCAGCCTTTTGGCATTTTCCCAATGTCTGGTGGTCTTAAAAATACCTATATATCCCGCTTCGGTCAAGGTAAGTATGGGTTTTATATCCAGAAGCGAGGCCAGCAGGCTTTTGGCTTTTCCAATCCTTCCCCCTCTTTTGAGGTTCTCAAGGGTTTTGGGGAGTATGAAAGCTTTTACACTTTTAATCATTTTACCGACTTCTTTTAGGATCTCTTCCTTTGCCGCGCCTTGACTGTTTAGCTGGGCAGCTTTTAGGACCATAAGCCCCAGGGGCGCATGGGCGGCCAGGGAATCGATGATGGTGATATCTTCTTGGGATAAACTCTTTTTAGCCAGCAGTGCTGAATTCATGGTAGCCGAAAGCTTGCTGCTGATGTGAATGGATATCATGCTGTCATGGCTTTTTAAAAGTTTTTTATACAAGTTTATAAAGTCTCCCGGGGAAGGCTGTGAAGTGGTGGGAAACACATCCGATTCTTTTAGCTTTTTATAAAATTGGTCCAGGGTCAGGCTCTTTTTATCATCCAAATACTGCTGTTGGCCAAAATGCACGGTAAGCGGAATGACATGAATATTGAATTTCTTAACCAAGTCTTCAGGAATGTCTGAAGTACTGTCGGTTACGATTGCTATACTAGACAATGGTTTCCTCCTTTCTTTCTGAGGCCTGTATCGGGAACATGATTATTGCTCACAAGCTAAATTTTCTAAAAAATAAGATGACCCAGACAGTGGCGTCCAGGACCCCCGTATGGAGCAAGAAAAATGCGCTTCCCACCAAAGCCAGCCAGTAGCTCCAGTCCAGAACCTTTGGTCTTACCGTCGCCAGGCTTAGCAGCAGGGCCAATGAGCCTATGGCCACCAATATAAGGACGATACGGATTGCTGCCGAATAGCCCATACTTGGATTTTCCACCATTCTTATGGTTAAAGGCATCCAAAGGGCTGAAGGCACAAGGATCAGAATATAGATGATGCTAAAGGCCCTGAAATCAAGACCGGGCCAAATGGTAATAGCAGAAGCGTCCAGTTTAAAAAAAATATAGTATACAGAAGCCAAAAAGCCTATAGCGGAAAGAAACATGCCTGCGGTATAAAGGGGTATGATGTTTCTGGGCACGCCCCCCCAAAGTTCGGAAGCGCTTACCGGGCTTTTTATGGCACCTATGATGTAACTTGCTATAACCCAGATGCCTCCGAGAACAACAATGATGCCTGTTATTATTTTCCACTGTAGCATGTTCACTCCCCCTGTATGTTTTTATTGGGCAAATATCATATATTTCTATTCTCTTAAGTTTGTAAGCGTTATCTTTTCGGCTACAGGTGATTGTAAGATAACCGTCACTTCAGAGTTTCTATTGACATCCTCTTTTTCATTATATGGGCTATTTAGAAAAATAGCCCATACTTTTTTCACCCTTAGCAGAAAAACAAATACAAGTTCATTTTTTGCCAGTAGACTTGTTTCAATCAAAAATGTGTAGTGGAAAACAGGATTCCTATTGCCTGCAACCTGATACATGTTCAGCAAGCGCCAACGGATTAGTTTGTGTCAATCCGGCCACAGCCCCGCCGAATGTACGCCCATCGACTTCATGTGCTGCAGGCATTCCACTGCTTTGTGCTGGTCGAGCAAAAAGTAAACCAGGCAGATCAAAGACAACCATCATTGCCACTACAATGGCAATAATTATGGGTCTTCTATCTTTGCCATCCTGTCATGATAGTCTAGGGGGTGCTTTAAAAACCGCACCCCCTTTTAGAAAAAAGTGCTAGGGAATCATCACCGTATCAATGACATGGATAACCCCATTGGAGCACTGGATGTCGGTTACAATAACTGTAGCCCCGTCTACCTTAACCCCGTCTGTGGTATCAATGGAGAGCACGTTTCCGCCTACGGTTTGGGCACTGGTAAGCTGGACCACATCTGCAGCCATAACCCTGCCTGCTACCACATGGTAGAGAAGGATGTCTGTCAGGTCTCCTGTGGGATCGGCCAGTAAGGCTGGGATGGTGCCCTCAGGCA
>PWYO01000338.1 GCA_003567835.1 Actinomycetota bacterium
GCATGGGGACATATTTTTCTGTTTGGAAAATAGAGGGCAATGGTTTATATTAAAAACAACGTTTACATGTAACAGGGAGGCCATATGGGCGCAGAACAAGAAGTAAAAATTATCATTGATGAAGCAGAAGAAAACATAAAGTCTTTAAAAGATGCTACCAAAGATGAACAGATTGGAGAAAAATTGGATGCCCTTCGGGAATGCATCTATTTGCTGGGCGTAAAAATTGACGAAAACGCAGGATACATTACAGAAATATATCAAGAAATTGCCATGCTTAAAGAAAAAATATAGGTAAAATCCTTTGTTGTAACCGCAGCCGGCGTCTCTTTACCATGCCAGGGATGTTCTTGGTTTTGCCCTTCTCTTATGCGGTCAGCTGGTTTTTTTATACTTTATAAAGACCAATCCAAATAAGCCATTATTGGGGTCTGGCCATTCATTGTTTTTAGACCTGGCTGGTGTTGAGGCGGCTTTTTAGCTGCTCATCCATAAATACAGTCAATTCCATTTTTGCCCTGGACATTCCAACATAGAGGAGGGTTTTAAAAGAGTCTTCATGCATGGTGTGCTCCAGGTCCACCAGCAGTATATAGCAATTTTCCATACCCTTGAACTTATGCACCGTGCCAAAGGTGATTTTTTTGCGGCCAAAAAACTGCTCGGGGTTCTGGGACAAATTGATCAACTGTGCGCTCTGGTCCAATAGGCAGGCGCAGGAATTTTCCAGTCTGCGGGAAGACAAGATGGTGATATCCTGAGGAGGCACCTCTTGCCGAGAAAGTGCCTGCAGCACATTTTCCAAAAGTGCAGCCTGGTGGGCCTGGTCCCGAAAGAAATAATATTGTACGGGATTTCCCCGCAATTGCTCCTTTAAGGCCACCCCCGCCTTATAGCCAGTGAGCCTGTAAGCGTCCTCTGCAATCTGCTTGGTGTTTCTGCAGTTAAAGCTCAGGCGGTAAGAAACAAAATCAGTCCGGTTGTTTAACAGATCCAGCATCTTCTTGGCCTCTTTGTGGGTACTGAAAATGTTTTGACGTTCAAAATCACAGAAAAAATACCAATTGCCCTCCTTTAAGCCCCCTTTAAGCATCTTGTCCATCACCTGGATCAGATGCTCGCCCAGCAGGTCCTGGCCTTCATCCACCACAAGGGTATCATATGGTTCTACCTTCCCCTGTTTTAGGGCTTGCAGGGCCAGACAGGGCAGCTGCTTACGGTAATAATGGTCCAGATCATGCAGGTCCTTTGAGGATGTGCCGGTAATCTGTTCCAGGTATTCCAGAAAGGGCCCTGCATAATAATGGTCTTGTCCCAGTTTTTCCAGCTGTCGGTGAAGCCACTGGCCCAGGAGAATATTGAAACAGATCACCAATGTGTTTTTGCCCTGCCAGATGCTGGCCTTGGCAGTTTCCAGGGCAAGCATGGTCTTGCCTGTACCCGCTGCCCCTTTAAACAGGCATCTGGGATTATCCTCCAAGGCATCCAGGCATGCGTACTGCTCTTGGGTAAACCTGGCGATCTCTGCTTCGATTTGCTTTCTTTTCTGTCGGGGGGTCAAAAGAACCTGGAAGTCTCCCCTCAAAAAATCTTTAAGCTGGCCCGCTTCTTTTTTGCCGGGCTTGCTTTCAAAGTCATCAAACCAGGGATAGCCTTCATATGTTTTGGAAAACCCCTGAGACAGATCTTTGATATATGCCCCAATGCCTTGCCCTAACTTGCGGCGGTCACAAACCGTCCATGGGGCAATTTCTGGGTCCAGTATGTCGAAATTTATGCTGGGAAATACAACGCCGTGCCCGCACATAAGCCTAGCCTGCCTGCTTCGGGCACCGAATGCTTCTTTGATTTTTTCCGCAAGGCAGTGGCAGGCCTCTTTTGCCTGGCGAAAAGGGCTCCGGCGGCTGGTATAGCTGTTGCCCCGGCCGTCCGAGACGATCCACAGGCCGTCTTTTTTCTCTACCTGGCCGGATTTTACTTCCAGGCAGAAAATGCCCTGGCCGGGGGCAATGACGACAAAATCAATCTCTTTGCCCATTCCCCGGCAGTCATCGGGCAGGTTATAGGAATGCAGCACATACCAGTCCTCTGTGCCCGGGGCATGTTTGAATAATTCAAATACCTTGGCTTCACCCCGGTTGCAGTCCTTTATATATGGGGGCAGCATGCGGGACATAGGATGTTCCATTCAATGTTAATACCCTATATACAGTATAACAGGCAACATCAAATATGCCACTTTTACCCATTATTGCTAATAGGTCAACCGATCGATACTCTCCACAATGCACACCCATGTAGAGCCCCGGTTAAAAAGCATTGGGCTGCCCTGGTGGTCAAGAAATGAAAAGGGCGCAAAGATGTCCTCCCTGCCCCAGGATCCCTCGATGACTTCCCCATCCATAAAGTAGTAGGCATTACCCGGCTCATGTTCCCCTGTCGTACGTACTTCCATATGACCGGCGCTGCTGATGGGCCCTTCGATATCCGAAATCAGCACGATGACATTATTGCGGCTGATCTGTTCTCCGGTCTCAAAATCGGTATGGGGCTCGCCTGCCAGATATTTATAGTATAGGTTCTCTTCACGGTCATAGGAAAAGCCTGCTTCATACTGCGCATAAGAGAAATCCACGGAAATCTCCTCGATGTTTCCCCTTTCCTGCTCTTGGGCATCATACTTGAACTTCATGGGAGACTGGCCTCCTTGCAGGGAGTAGCCGAAGTCTTCAGCGTCTTCTTTTATGCCATAGGTGTCAATGAATGCAGTGTGCTCTAAGGCATTGCTCCTGCTGGGATCCCGCCACCCTGCGGTGGTGTGGGCCACATAGGCAGAGCTGTTTGCATCCAGGACATCCATATCCATATTCTGTATGGCTGTATAGGCCCCTGGATAGGTGCCCCAAAATGTAAAAATTGGGTCAAAGCTTCTTGCCAGCTCCGCAAAATAGATTCTTGCGCTCCGGGCAGGCCCGATGATTTCAGCATCATGGGAAGAGTATAGGGCTACATATCGGGTAACCCCTGCTTCCGAGACTGCTTCAAATACCATATCGGCATATATGAGGCCTGATTGGGGCCTGGCCTGAGGGCTGTTTTGGACCATGATGGCCAGAGGCCTGCCGTTTTGGACGGAACCCGAGATTTCCAGGCCGCTGAGCATATTGATATTCCCGGTTACTTCCCCCTCCGGGATGTCTTCTTCGGGTTCAGGGACCGGCGGCGGTTGCTGCTCCTCTATTTCAATGGCATCCAGTTTGCTGTCTTCTTGTCCCAAGACATCCTTTTCGGACCTGCAGCCTGCAACAGTCAGTACCGCCAAAAGGCAGCATATGCATAAGATGATGGGCAGCGTAAGGGCCCTTTTGGCTTTATGGTTTCCTTTTCTCAATATCAACGCTCCGTTCATAATCATTTTAAAATAATTGTTTTGTCATTATAAGGATTATTGGAAAAAAAGGAAAATAAAAAAAATTTCTTTCTCAATCCTATTGAAAAAAAGGGGTTACCCGAAAGCGTCACTGCCCTATTGTTTCTTCCCTTGCTTGATGGGGTAATGTTTTGCAAACCAGGCCAGCGTCCTTTTGAAAGCCTCCTCCTTTGAAACAATGGGGGCATAACCAAGATCCTTTTCTGCCCTGCTGCTTACAAAAGTATGGTCTACACAGGTCTGGACCACGGCAAACCGGTTAAAAGTGGAACCCGGGTTCATTTTTTCATTGATAAAGGCCAGCATATAGGCAAGGGGATAGGGTATGGATTTCTTGGGCGGCTCCAATCCCAAGCCGGCAATAAAGGGGGCCATAAACGCAAAAAGGTTTTGGCTGGGACAATCATCGGTAATAAAATAGAAATTTCCGCAAACCGGACTCCCTGCAACCAGGCGCTGGGCGGCAAGTATGTGGGCATGCGCCGCATTTTCAGAATATACATGGCTAAACTTGGCGCTGCCATCTCCCAACTTAAAATTTCCGCCATTGCAAACCGCATCTAAAATGTTTTTGAGATGGTATTTATCCCTGGGCCCATACATGCCCACCGGCCGCAGTGCACAGGTCTTAAGCTTGCTGCCATTGGCTTCTAACACCATCTTTTCCGCCAAAATCTTGGTCCGGGAATAATGGTCCGCGGGCATCTTTTGGGGATAAGCAAGGGATTCGTCTCCATTGGATATGGGTTTTTTTCCTTCAACCACCACATCCAATGTGCTGGTATAGACCAGCCTGCTTATGCCCAGCTTGCGGCAGACGTCAATGATTTGGGCATTTCCCTCTACATTGACCGTATCATACAACTGGGGGGAATTTTTAGGGTCCCAAACTGCAGCAGCGGTCTGGAATACCGTCTCAATGCCCCGGCATGCTTTAAGCACGGTGTCCCTGTGCCTGATGTCGCCGATGATGTGTTCATAGCTGCTGCTGGGCGGGGCGACCAGATCCAGTATTCTCACATTTGCACCATGCTGGTGCAGCTGCTTGGCAATCTCAAATCCCAAAAGCCCTGAGCCTCCTATCACCAGACAATTCTTAAAACCCAAATCCTTGGTTTTGTCCTGCTTGTTCAATGCTTCTCCTTTGCGCTTATGTTTAACATCTCTGGTGCTTTTAAAAGCATCCAAACTACAGCACTTCAATGGCCTTTTCCGGACAGGCCTCTACACAGGCCATGCACCTGTTGCACAAGGAAGGCCACAGCGGGGTGACCCGCCATTTTTGCGGATCCAAAGGGTTTTTTTCGCTGGCGCCCACGGTTTGATGGAGCAAAAATATTGCCGGCTTGCAGACCTGCAGGCATTTTGCGCAATGCCTGGGATCGATTGTATTGCCGTCCCCGCATACTGCATAATTGATCTTAATCTTATTTTTTTTTCGCATAGGTTAAACAACTAATATTTTCCCTTGACCTGGGCCACCATATCTCTGGGCAAAAGATGCAGTGCTTGCTGGGAGCAAACATGCCTGCACACCCCGCAGCCAAAACACTTTTCTAGATCTATATCTAAACTTTGGCTGTCTTTGTGGACACTGAGGGCATCAAAAGGGCAGCGCTTCACACAATGTCCGCAGCCGCTGCATTTTTTGCGGTCCATTTGGATCACATATTCTGCCTTATATATGGAATGGATGCCAAAATCCAATCTGGGCCTTATGCCCGCACATTCCGGGCTTTGGCAGGAGCAGAGGTTGTTGATATAGGGGAAAGGACCAAACCAAATGGTGCCAATATAGCCTTTGCGGTTATGGGCACGGAAGCGGTCTACTGCTTCTTTTCTGCTTAGATGAAATTTCTCTTTTTCAGGCACAAAGCGGGGCAGCTTTTCTATAATTTCAGACATCACCCCGAAATTGATGCAGCATGCTTCCTTTATGCCCCGGCTCATATACCGGCACATGCAATGCTTTTCAATGAGCGGCTCTACAGCGCATTTCTCTATAATGGCTATGGCATCCTCTAAAGGAACCACCTGGCCTATATGGTTTTCAGCTTTTAAAGGATTTTTGGGCGGTTTTTTGCTGTGCAGCATATTTTTTGCCGTGTGCTTGATCATTCTGCCAATGATGGGGATGCGCAGCTTATAACCCAGCCCCACTGCGGAAAAACCATGGACTTTTCGAACCGAAACCTGCTCGAAGTTTTTGTATTGCTCCAGAAGATAATCCCGGAGTCCATACCGCTCCACGATTGTATTGGAATAGTGTTCCGCATTTAAGTACCATTTCCCCCCGGCGCCATGTTTCATGCAGAGATCACACATGCGTAAAAACCCTCTTTTACAGTTAGCAGGCTAAATGTAAACTACATGATAGGGGTTTTGCTCCATAAGTCAATGACTGCATGAAAATTATGATTGTATCTCTTTGAAGCGGTATGCCCCTCATCGGCGGTGTTGGTTAAAAAAAAGATTCAAGCCTAGAAAAACGCACATCCTTGCTGGTAAAGGCCATCCGTCCAGGTATTTTTTAGAGCATCAGACCCGCCGGTCATCACTGCAGTGGACAAAAAAAGAGACCCCAAGTTACTTTTCACCGTAGCTTTTACGCATTAGGCTACCCTGCACCTTGGGGTCCTTGCTTAGAACTTTTCTTAGGTCTTTAAGATTTTCTGATTACTATTTGCATCCTTTCGTTTGCAAATTTCGCCATCATCTTAAAGTTGCCTCCTTTTCTAAGTACATTTAATGTACCATAGAAAAAGTTGGAAAGTCAAGCAGAAAAATAATATAAAAAATTTTAGGATCTCTGACCTCTTTTTCGCCCCAAGATTGCTTAACTTTTGCTGCAAAAACGCCAGGATCCTAAGCAAAGTTTATTTGTGCACATATTTTTCCCTTATTTTCCCATAGGCCAGATTGATCAAATCATAGATGCCCCGCATGGCGATCACGGAACCAAAAGCAATGGTCCCCAGTTTGCCTCCTGTACCCCCCAGATAAGAAGAAGTGTAGATAAAAAACAAGGCACAGGATATGCCCGCCAGAATAATCAGCGCTTCATTGGGAACCTTGGAAATTGCAGACATGCCCGCAAAACTTGCACAAATAACCATAATGGCATACATGAGGCCGTATTGGGGATGAATAATAGGCAAAAATAAGCCCCCGATGAGCCCGATGATTCCCGAACTGATGACCGGGCTGTTTTTTAGCCTGTTGTTTAAAAGATAAGTCAGCACTGCGCCGGCTGCAGAATAGAGAATCAAAGGCAGGTGGGTTTCCTGAACAGGGATGGGGTCCGCGCCGGGTGTAACCCCGCTAATCAAGGTTGTGGTCACGCATCCGGTAAAAGCAATGGTTCCCAGTTTGCCCCCATAGCCGTTCAATACTTTTTTAGAAATGATAAACACAATGCCTGCCGCGGTTCCGGCAATGGATATAAGGATGTAATTGTAAAAAATAAACGGACAGGCCATACCTACAAAGGCACCGCAATAGATGGGGACATCATATTTAGGAAAGATAAGCGTGGCCAATATGGCCACGGTGCTCGCTGCGACAACCGGACCCAGGCCCAGTTCCGTATTGATCACAAAGGTAACCAGGGTACCGATAAACACGGAAGCAAATGTAAAGAAAGCATCCTTTTTGTCAAAGCTCACCCTTAGGCTGTGGTTGTTTTTAACCAGAGCGTCTCTGCCTTCCATAAAAAGCTTATAGGCCAAGGCAAGCAAGACCAAAAGCTTAAACACGCTCATTGCAGGATTATGGTTCAGGGATTCCCCAAAGCTCACTATAAAAAGAAGAAGAGTTGTGAAGCTCAATACCGCATACCCTATAATGGAAAGAATAAAAGTGGGCACTGCCAAACGCTTTTTAACCTTCATTATGTATAGTCAATACCTCTTTTTGCGCAGTTTACACAATGATTGGTATAC
>PWYO01000327.1 GCA_003567835.1 Actinomycetota bacterium
AGTATATTTCATTTATAAACGAAAAAGCCTGCTCATTGCTTGATCAGTATTTGCTTTTACCATTCTTGCTGCGCTGCCTACCGCCATCTTTTTGGGTATGGATGCCATGATATGCATGCAGCCTACACCGGTGCTGGCTTTGATTACGACAGTGTCAGGAAGAAATTTCTTAAATCTTTGAGTACTTTTTTAAGCATGCACCCATACCTTTCTTTGGCACCTTTCTTTTCGTATTTGCTGGGTCCCGAAATAGGCCGCATGGCTCTGCTTTTTGTATTTCATGATGCCCTCTACGAAAGACAGCGTGGCGTCTCCATATTCAGGCTCATCCCTGAAATAGTATGGGCTGCATACATGCAAAATATTTAGTGCTATATATGGTAACCGCCCCCGTTAAGGAATAATTCCACATTTATTATTACCAGAACTTCGCATATAATGGATAGGGTAAACATTTATGAAAGAATTTTTGGAGGCATCATGCATCAAAAACCCAAAGTCGGCATTATTGTACTCACTTGTCCCCAGGAGATCTCCCCTATCCCTCAACAAGCGGTAGAAATTATGCAGGATTATGCACAAAGAGCGAAAGCCAATTTAAGCCAAAATGATTTAGAGGTAATACGCGTAAAAGAATTGATAGATAATGCCGATATTGTTTCAGAAAAAGTCAATCCCATCATTGATCAAATTGATTGCATGATTTTTTTAATCGGCTCCTGGCCCTCTCCTGCCTTAGCCATTGATATCCTCGATAAAATTAATAAGCGCGTGCCCATCATACTTTGGGCTATACCGTCTGCCATGATTGCTTCATTGGTGCCAACCTGCCAATTTCACGGTGCTTTTGACGACATGGGCATACCCCATGAGTTTCTGTATAGCGAGCCTGAAGACAGTGCGTTTTTGGATCAGATAAAAAAGTTGGCACAAGCTGCCCATGTTGCCAATCAATTACATGGAATGAATATGGGATTATTTGGAGGAAGGTATATGCACATGTATACCGGAACTGCCGATCCTATTCAGGTAAAACAAGTTTTTGGCGTTGAAATCACCCATATTAACGAATCTTGTTTGGTGGATGCGGCAAAAAATATCGACCAAAGTGATGTGGATACATTCTCAGAACAAATTCGCAGCAAATACGGCAAGGTGAATGTCCCTTCGGAGGTTGAACAAAGATCGGTCCGTCTTTATTTTGCCATGAAAAAACTGAAGCAAAAACATAAATTGGATTTTGCAGGTGTAAAATGTATGCTGGAAGTCCATGGCAGCTATTGTTCCCATTGCCTATCCGTATCCCAAAACCTCGATCAAGGTTTTGTGGTTGCATGTGAAGCGGATATCAATGGTGCGATCACCATGCAGATTTTAAAAATGACAGCAGGCTCTGCGCCTGGTTTTGGAGACATTTTTGATTTTAATATGAGTGAAAATCTATTAAAACTATGCAATTGTGGCGCTTTTGCTACAGAATTTGCCGCAGATCCAAAAGATGTAACCTTCAATGAGCAGTATAGCCATCTTTGCCCTGGGCCGGGCACCGGAATGGTTACTTCTTATGTTTGCAAACCCGGAATGGTAACCATTGCCAGGCTGGGAAGAATAAAAAAAGAATATGTTATGCAAATTTCCCGGGGCAAATCAGTCAATATGCCGGAAAATACATTAACCCCAGGATGGGAAAAAGTACCCCATATTTTTATCCAAAAAGACAGTGATCCCCAAGTATTCTTTCAGAACTGCAGGTCCAACCACCTGCATTGGGTTTATGGAGACCATGTAGACACTTTGGTCAATATTTGCAAGATCCTGGGCATAAAAAGCCTTGTTTGTTAGCAGAGGGCCCCTATAAGATGCATAGGTGCTGCATAAGGCATTTCCCATTATTGCAAAGCCGACTTATCCACAAGTGCAATCATGGCCATAAATGGTGCACGAAGGTATGCAGCTTACCGGATAAAACAGCAGAAAATGCTTGGTTTTCAATGACATATTCGTACGGCAATTTGAAGTAAAATTATGCAAATTCCTACATGGAACTGTAACAGAAAATTGCTGGGAAACCGGTAAACAAATTTTTACCGTTTATCTTCCAGGGACCTTACTATTTCATAACATGCCCCAATCTGATGATAATCTGATTTACCTGGAGGAGACTTTTTATTGCTTATAGGTTTTTTATCCACAGACAGAATCCGGTGCCAGCCGCCATACTGTGCATCCAAAAAGTACTTGTAAGCATAGTCCCAGCACTTCTCATAGGTTTCCCAGTATTTCTCTTGGCCGGTTCTAAGCGCCAACATGGCTGCAGCAGCCATGGTTTCTGCAAAGACCCAATAATACCGCTCATGGTTAAGAATGCTGCCTTCTTGGTCAAATGTATAGTGAATGCCCCCGTTTTTCTCATCCCAAGCATAGGACATGGCCGAATCAAATAAGGATTTTGCAACATCAAAAATCCAATCTGTTGGCCTGTACCGGTCCAGGATTAACAATAGTTTGGTCCATTCTGTAAAATGGCCGGGCAAAAAACCATAAGGCCTGTATAAATTTTTGGGATCATCCTTATTATAATCCCAATCAACTTCCCAATTTTCACTAAAATGCTCCCAGATTAAGCCATCGGTTTTATTGGCCAGCTTAACGGTTACCTGATAAGCCAGTTGATATGCTCTTTCCAAATATTTGGAATCCCGTGTGGCTTCATATGCGGCCAGCATCGCTTCTGTCATATGCATATTGCTGTTCTGGCCCCTATATGGATGGATCTTTGTAAAATCATTTGAGCATTCATCCACATAAAGGCTGTGGTCGGGCTCCCATAAGTTTTCTTCCAGAAAGTCAAAAATACGTCCAATTAAGGGCCAGGCCTCTTTTATGCCCGCCTTATAAGCATTGCTTACCGCGCACAGGCAGAAGGATTGCCCATAAGTCATTTTATTTGCAGCAACAGGCTTGTTTTTTACAGCTGTCTGATGATAGCCGCCAAAAGTTGCATCCCTGTGGACAATCTCTAAAAAAGCAAGGCCATGCCGGATATCGTCCTTGTAATCCCTTTTAGGGTCCAAAAGAAGCCCAAAACTGAAATTTAGGATAAATCTGGTTGTGGAAATCAAATCCTTTATTTGGTGGTCGTAGACAGTGCCGTCATCCAAAAAAGCACAATGATAGCCCCCATATTCTTCATCTTTGACCATTGGTTTATAAAAATCGATCAGATCCAGCGCATGGTTTTTCACAAATGCAGCGTTTTTGAAATCTTTCATGAATATCTCCCCTTTCAAAAATACATGACAGGCTGGTTATTCCGGACAGATGCACCTATTATGCTAATTTGCTAATAAGTTCATATTGTTTTAGGAAAAACGACTATCCGTCTAGGATGTTTTCAGCTTTTTGGACAAAAATTCATAGCTTTGACGGATATCTTCTAGCAGGCCCTCCTTACCTGAAAACAATTCTGTTTCCAAGGATATATAACCCTGGTATTGATCCTGTTTTAGCGCATGAAAAATTTCTTCATACGCGACCTCACCGAGACCAAGGGGTACAATTTTTTGCTCTCCGCCAGGAACCGTTGCCTTAACATCTTTGGCATGCATGTGTGCGATATAATCTTTGATGGCATGATACTCATCTGGAAATGGAACCAGGTTTTTGTTTTTGACCCTTAAAAGATTGCCTGGGTCCCACAGAGCTTTCAAATTTTTGGAACCAATATTTTCTATGACCTTCCTGATGAGCATGGCTTCATTCATGTATGAAAAAGGGCAGTTTTCTAAAATAAGGGTAATGCCGTTTTTCTCTGCTTTTTCTACTGCAGGTCCTAACCTGTCAGAAACAACATCAATGATCTCGCTGTTGTCCATACTCCTTTTTTGTTCAAAGCCAAAAATACGCACAAGGTCGGTATGAAACAATTCTGCCAATTTCATGCAGTAATCCAATGCTTTTAAATGAAATGCATAATCTCCGCAAATACTAATAAAATGATCGGCTATTTGCTTAAAATCATGATTTTGGCCGGTTAATGGGCATTGCAAGAAGACAGTGGACGATATATTGGTCACGTTTAATTGATATTGCTTCAATAACTTTTTCGCTTTATTTGCTTCATCCTCGGTTAATTCTTCAATATTCTTGTCCCACAAAGAATGGATTTCTACAGAATCGGCCCCAAGATCTCCAATAAATTTTACGGCTTTTTCGAAATCCATACTAATTTGATCGGTAATTACAGCTAGGTCAAACATGGTAACTCCTTTCTAAACATCATTATTTAAAATTAAGGCAACGATTGGCGAAATCCGGAAAATCGACTTGCAAAATTTTTGCGTTTGGACTCCAGGAAAACTGGCAAAAATCCTTTAAACCATACCTAATTGGGATAGGCAAAGGTATTTTCTGCCAAAACCATGATCCTGCAGAAAATACACGCCGCGGGAGCCTGCTTATCAAAAAATAACCGCGTTTCTCCAATATTTTAAAAATATTGAAACACCTGTGGCTTGCATGCTCCACATATTGGCTGCAGTTTTGGCCTGCCTCAGCTTCTTTGTCTGCGGTTTTCTCTAAAAAAGCACCTCCCTTGATCAAAAATTTTTTGGCAGACAGCCGCTCTTTTTATTTTTCAGCACCTGGTCTTTTTCCTTGATCTTGCTTCACGTATAGGCATGGCTGCCTTTAACACATTTGCAGCCCACCCTGCCGCCGAATCAATGAAACAGCAGGTGGCTTAGATTGCTTTCCATACCGCAATGGCAACTTCCTTTCGGCTGCTCCACAGACATCATAACCCGGATCTATACGGTTATGATGCCGCCATGATGGGAACCTGTGCCCAGACCCATCGTTTTGCCTAAATAAGCCTGAAAAAGCCTACTTCTTATACAGCGCTCCAAAATTCTTACAGGCCCTGTAGTCAGCACTTTCCAGATCCTTGGTTCCAAACCCGTTCCAGGCAGTGGGCCTGAAAATATGGGTATCATCGACATTGTGCATGGATACCGGAATCCGAAGCAGGGAGGCCAGGGTTATAAGCTTGCTGCCGATATGGCCGTAACTGAACGTGGCATGGTTGACCCCCCAGCTGTTCATCAGGGTATAGGTGTCGTTGAAAGGAATCTTTCCGCTAAGACGGGGCGCAAACCAGGTGGTAGGCCAGGTAGGATCGGTTCTGTCCGCCAGGGTTTGGCTGACCTTCTGGGGCAGGGCTATGGTATAGCCCTCGGCAATCTGCAGGATGGGGCCAAGGCCCTTGATTAAGTTTATGCGCAGCATGGTAACCGGCATATCCCCCCTGGTTACAAAGTTGGCTGAAAAACCGCCGCCCCTAAAGTACTCCACATTGGCGGGCCTAAACTGGGAGTTGGCCAGGCACTGGTCTACTTCCTGCTGCTGGATATCCCAGTAGGGCTTTAGCGCCGGCTTTCCGTCTATACTCTGGGCGCCGGTACCGTCCAGGGCTGCCGCACCGGAGTTGATCAGATGAATAATCCCTTCCCGGGCATGGCCCTGCAGGCTGTAGCCGGTGACCCTTTTTACCGCTTCAGGGCTCCAGAAGGTCCGCACATCGGCAAATATTTGGGCGGTGGCAGTCAAAAGATGGCCAAAGATCATGGGCACCGCATTCAGAGCGTCGTTTTCTGTGGCCATGATATAGGGCTGGCGGATGCCGTTCCAGTCAAAGGAGCTGTTTAGCATGGTCTCTGCAAAGTCTCCGTTGGGAAAGTGGTCGGTCCACTGCCGCTGGCCCTGAAAGCCTGCAGCCAGGGCATTGCGGCCCAGGGCTTCTTCCCCATAGCCGGCCTCTTTTAGCTGGGGGTTTCCTACCATCAGATCCCGAAAGATTAGGGCCATTTTAACCGAAAAGGCCCAGTCGACATCTTTCTGCTTACGGGACTTCTGCTTTTCAGGGGCATTGTTGTCGGGGCCTTCTGTGGTCTTCTCCTTTACCCAGGCCAAAGCCTTTTGATACTCTTTTTTGTCATATATGCCCTCTTCTACCCTTCTTGTAACCTCGCTCATGTCCACATACTCGCATCGCATGCCCAAATAGTCTTCAAAGAAATGGGGGTCTACAATGGAGCCTCCTATGCCCATGGAGGTGCCTCCGATGGACAGATAGCTTTTCCCCTGCATGGTGGCTGCAGCCAGGCCCGCCTGGGCAAACTGGAGCAGCTTTTCTGCGACATCCTGGGGAATGGAGCTGTCATGGGCATCCTGGACATCCTTTCCGTAGATGCCGAAGGCTGGAAGGCCCTTTTGGGCGTGGGCGGCAAGTACTGCGGCCAGGTATACAGCGCCGGGCCGCTCGGTGCCGTTAAAGCCCCAGATGGCCTTGGGCCGGGTGGGGTGCATGTCCATGGTCTCAGACCCATAGCACCAGCAGGGGGTTACAGTAAGGCTTACCCCCACCCCTTCCCTTTCAAACTTTTCATCCGCCATGGCCGCTTCAGCCACCCCGCCGATGGTGGTATCTGCAATCACGCATTGCACGGGCTCTCCTGAAGGATGCCTTAGGTTTTTGGACAAAAGGTCCGCAGAAGCCCGGGCCATATTCATGGTCTGGTCTTCCAGAGACTCCCTGACCCCTTTTCTTCTTCCGTCAATGGTGGGCCGTATGCCTATTTTGGGTAGTGTGCCGATAAGCCTTTTTTGATTGTTCATTGGAAACCTTATAATAACGTTTACATATGTTAACGTTTACATGTTATAAGATCAAATTTTTTCTGTCAACTAAAATCAGACTTTTTGAAAAACTATCTAGAAATTTTTCTGTCAGATTCCCGTATGATTAATTCTGTATTAAGAGAAATAATCATGGGTTTGTGGTTTGGGTTAATCTGGTGGCCTTCTATTTTTCTTAGCAGGATTTCTGCTGAATTTAATCCTAGGCTGTAAACAGGCTGGCTGACCGTAGTAATCGGCGGATGGACAATTTGTGCCCATTCGGAATCATCAAAACCAACAATTCCCAGCTCATCGGGGACCTTTATATTCTTTTCTTTTAGTTTGATCATGGCCCCTAGGGTCATATCCAGATTTGATACAAATATAGAATCCGGCCGAGTATGGCTATCAAGTAATTCCTCAGTCAGATTTATGCCGCTTTCTTTTTTAAAATTGCCGATTTTTATAAAATTGTCATTTTTGGGAATGCCTGCCTCATTTAAGGCTCTCATATAGCCATCAAGCCTTCCTTTCCCGGTTTTC
>PWYO01000332.1 GCA_003567835.1 Actinomycetota bacterium
ACATACCTTTCCAGAACATGCGATATGATATCTGCAGCCCCGGCTGCGGTTTGAAAGGGAGGCAGCGTATAGGTAAGCTGGGGATTTAACACAGCAAATCTGGGCCTGATCAATTGATGATGATAGCCCTTTTTGATAAGGCCCTGTTCATTGGTCATCACAGACACATCACTGGATTCGCTCCCTGCCGCAGGAATGGTCAGAACCACCCCTGTGGGAAGGGCCTTTTGGGGTTTGGCCCTGCCGTCAAAAAAATCCCAGAGATCTCCCTGGTAGGGGACGCCCAAAGCAATTGCTTTGGCAGAGTCTATCGCGCTTCCTCCGCCTACAGCAAGAATAAACTGGATGTTCTCCTTTCTGCAGATCTCTATGCCCTGGTTTACCATTCCCAATATAGGATTAGGCTTGACGCCTGAAAGTTCCACAACTTCGATCTTTTCATGTTTTAAGGAATCCATAACCCGCTGATATATCCCATATTTTTTAATGCTGCCTCCGCCATAATGCAGCAGTACTTTGTCGGCATATTGTTTTACTTCACGCCCAACATGTTTATCGGTATCTTTGCCGAATACAATTTTGGTGGTATTCTGGTATACAAAGTTTTCCACTTCCTGCTCCTTTTTTGGTGTATTATTGGTAATATTATAATAATGTATGTAAAATACTTCAAAATACTATACTTTAGGTTTTTAAAATAGTAAAATTTTTCCAATAACGACCGTAAGCCTATATGCAAGAAAAAACGATTTATGACCTATTGCTCTGGACCGTATTTATTTCAAGTATCCTGATTTTTGTGGTCCTTTTTTTTATCAGGGCACCTTATGGCCGCCATTACCGCCAAGGATGGGGGCTTGAGACCAGTGCAAGGCTGGGTTGGATGGTCATGGAATCACCGGCAGTGCTGGTTATGGCTTATGTATTTGTCATAGGCGACCGGACCACCCATTTGGCATCAGTGGTCTTTTTCCTTATTTGGATGTCTCACTATATACAGCGTACCTTCATATATCCCATGCTTATGAAAGGCGGGAAAAAGAATTTTCCCATTCTGCTTATCATTTTTGCTTTGACCTTTAACAGCATCAATGCCTACCTAAACGGCAGATACCTTTTTTATTTTTCTGCTCCCTATACCACTGCCTGGCTGACCGGCCCCCGGTTCCTGCTTGGTGTGGCCCTTTTTGCTGTAGGATTTGTGATCAATGTACACTCTGATTCCATTTTAAGAAACCTGCGGCAGGAGGATGAAAACGGATACAGCATTCCTGAGGGCGGACTGTTCCGGTATGTTTCCAATCCCAATTATTTTGGAGAGATGCTTGAGTGGATTGGCTGGGCGGTACTTACCTGGTCCCTGCCGGGCCTTGCTTTTGCTGTGTTTACCATTGCCAATCTCCTCCCCAGGGCCTGGGCCAATCACCGGTGGTATCAAAAAGAGTTCTCCTCGTATCCAGAAGATAGGAAGATCCTGATCCCTTTTATTTTTTAATCTTCGCAACAGGACAAAACCTCATTTTTTTTATAAAATAGCTTAATTATGGTCATGGAGTAAAATTGGGTAATAATTTCAAAAAAATATTGATCATGTCCAGACCCCCTTTCCATATTGTGGGCATACTCCCGTTTGGTCTGGGTGCCATGATGGCTTACCGGCTGCATGGGGATTTTAGCTGGCTGATATTTATTGTAAGCACCTTAGCGGTTATAGCCATCATGCTCTCCACCTATTACAATGGAGAGTATTATGATATTAAGGAAGACCGCTTGTCTGCCCGTATGGGAAAAAATCCTTTTTCTGGGGGCAGTCAGGTGATTGCCCAAAGCCAGCTGCCCCGGACTGCTGCCAGAATGGC
This sequence comes from Actinomycetota bacterium, assembly GCA_003567835.1. Taxonomy (GTDB): domain Bacteria; phylum Actinomycetota; class Humimicrobiia; order Humimicrobiales; family Humimicrobiaceae; genus Halolacustris; species Halolacustris primus. Next base: position 1,860 of record PWYO01000332.1, read on the forward strand.
TTCATTGCTTAGCATAGGTTTTGCTGCGACCATGGGCATGGTGCTCCAATTTGTATTGGAAACCGGGGTATGGACCATCCCTCTGGGGCTGGCCGGCATATTATTTGGATATTTCTATTCAGCTCCTCCTTTTCGCTGGGTTTCCAGAGGTGTAGGTGAGCTCATGATCGGATTCTGCTATGGTTGGCTGCCCATAAATGTCTCTTATTACATACAAACACAGGATTTTTTGCCTTTGGCCAGCTGGATCTCTATACCGGTAGGCTTAAGCATAATCAATGTGATTCTTATCAATGAATTTCCCGATTATGAGCCGGACCGCATCTCAGGGAAAAAGACGCTGGCGGTAAGAATTGGCAAGCAGAATGCCGCAGTCCTATACTTGTGCATTTTTGTTTTGACCTGGCTTTTTTTTGTGGTGTCCTTTTGGAAGGGAGCGCCTTTGCTTAGCCTGTATATCAGTATCCCCTTCATGCTGGCTTCTCTGGCTGCCGCAGGGGCGGTTGCTTTAAAAAAATATGTTAAGCCTCAGCTTCTGGCCCTCATATGCGGGCTTACCATACTGGTCAATATTGGAATTTCTCTTTCTTATCTGATTGGGTTTGCGGCAGGGGGAGACTGGTACTTATGAGCAGGATTTTAAAAAATATCTTCTGGCCTCCAAATCTGATAGCCAGACAGGGCGCAAGCATGGTGCTCTATAAAAATGTAGCAGGATGGAAAAGGCTGGGCAGCTGGCTTACCGCCCACGGCATAAAGTCCCTGCCTGTAGCAGCAGGGGCAAAGGGCATGGGATGTATTGGTTTTCCGGCCCACCCTGCCTGGGAAGTCACCAATGCCTGCAACCTCAACTGCATACACTGCCATACCCATGGAGGAGGGAAGCTCAAAGATGAACTGACCACCAAAGAAGCAAAAATGGCCATAGACCAAATGGCAAAAATACCCGAATTCAGGATGCTGGTATATACCGGAGGGGAACCCTTGGTAAGGGAAGACATTTTTGAGCTATTGGATTATTCAAAAAAAGCAGGATTGATTAATGTAATTGCCAGCAACGGCATTTTGATTACCCCGCAAGTGGCTTCAAAATTAAAAAAGGTTGGAGTGGCAGGGGTGGCCATAAGCCTCGATTCAGCTGACCCTGACATCAATAATCATATAAGGAACCATTCTGGGGCGTATACAGCCGCATTAAAAGGCATCAGGGCGGTAAAAAAATCCGGCATGCTTTTTCAGGTCAATACCACGGTCATGGAATACAATTTTGACCGGCTGGAGGAACTGGTCAGCCTGGTCAATGATTTAGATTCTGCCATCTTGCTCATGTATCAGCTGGTACCGGTGGGCAGGGGGGGCTATATTAAAAATGCTGCTTTGAGCCGGGAAAATAATGGAAAACTGCTGAAAATGCTGGCAGAAGTCCAGCAACGTTCAAAAACTGTGATCGAACCGGTGGCAGGTCCCCAGTACTGGGCTTATATGCTGGAAAAACACAAGAAAAATTCAAAGCATTGGCTCAAGCTGGCAGAAAAGTTATTCCATGGCTGTACTGCAGGCAGGGGACTTCTGTATGTGAAGGCCAATGGAGAGCTCTGGCCATGCCCTTTTGCAGAGGTCAGTCTGGGAAATGCGAAAAAAGACCCCATTGATGTGGTGTGGAGGCAAAACAAGATTCTGCAGCAATTGCGTCATAGAGATTTATTAAAAGGAAAATGCGGAGATTGCCGCTACAAGGAGATATGCGGGGGATGCCGGGGAAGGGCACTGGCCTTCACCGGCGACTTGTTTGGCGAAGACAGCTCCTGCTTTCTTGACCTTAAACAAAAAGAGTCACATCGGATTCCTGCGCCTTCTCGATAAAAAAACCCACACCCACACAACTGTTGACTTCATTGATCATATCCTCTCTAGATATTTCCAGCACTTGCATGCTCATCTGGCACCCATAAAGGCTGACCCCCATTTCCAGGGCCATATCCCTTAACTGGGGAAGAGAAGTTGCTTTTTTGGATTTCATCATGCGGTTAAAGATCCGTCGCCCCAATCCGCCAAAACTGTATTTGGAAGGTGCGGCTTCGCTGATGTCTCCTCTTTCCAAGAAGCCCATCATTTTCCCAAGAAAACTTTTGCCGGTTCTCTTTTTCTTTTTTAATGCCCTTAATCCCCAGAAAGTAAAAAACATGGTTACTTCCATGTCTGAAGCTGCTGCTCCGGTGGCTATGATAAAAGCGGCCATTAATTTATCCATATCCCCGCTAAAAACCACCATGGACAGTTTCTTTTTTTTATTTTTCAATGGGTCCCTCCTTGTGTTTTTTTCCGATAACACGATCAATGATTTCTGCTTTCAGATTTGATTCATCTCTAATTGATTCAGTGATAAGATCATAAGCTTCAATAATTTTGTGGTTGGCAATCGAATAAAAGATACGGCATCCTTTTCTGCTGCCACATACAATGCCTTTGGTTTTAAGCAGGGCCAGATGCTGGGAGATATTGGACTGGGGAAGCCCTGTTTTTTTCACAATTTGGCTTACTGTCAAAGACCGATATCTGATGGTATCAAGCACAGCTTGCCTGCCCGGGTTGGATAAGCTTTTGCATATATCAGAATGAAGATTGTAAAAAAATTTTTTTTCCATGCCCTATTGGATTATTTCCCTGTACAATATTAATATTATATTAATATGTTAACATATTAATATAGTAATGTGAATGGAGATTTACAGAAACAGATGGAGCGATTAAAATAGAGGAAATGCAACAGGGTTCTTATATGATCAAAAAAAAATTAGAAGTTTCGCCAAAGAGAAGAATTGCCGCCTTTTCTTTGGTGGTATCCATATTTCTGGTAACCATCAAGGTGCTGGCTGCCTATTTTTCAAACAGTCTGGGCATATTTTCCGAAGCCCTCAATAATGGTTTGGACCTGGTTACGGTATTGATCACTTTTTTGGCCATCAGGATGTCTACCAAACCTGCAGACAGGGACCATACCTACGGCCACGGCAAATATGAGAACTTCTCGGCATTTATTGAACTGGTGATCATCTCCGGCCTATGCATCTTTATTATGTACAAATCCGTACAGAGGATCATAACCAGGGATTTTGAACTATTTCTGCCTTGGCCCATATTTTTGGTACTGGGGGTGTCGGTGGCCTTGAACATCATAAGGGTCATATTACTCAGGAATGCCGCAAGAAAATACCACTCATTTGCTTTTCGGGCTGAATTTATCAATTATAGCGGGGATATTATCAGTTCGGTGGTGGTAATCGCAGGTTTGCTGCTGGCCCGGGCAGGCATGGTCCTTGCTGACCCCATTGCTTCGATTCTGGTGGCTTTGGTGGTCATGGGGTTAAGTTTCCGTCTCTCGGTTAACATTGTAAAAAATTTGCTGGATTATATTCCCAGGGAAGTAACCGGGAAAATAAGGGGGGCTGTGTCAGGCATAAAAGAGATTGCCCAAATCAATGATATAAAAGTCCACGAAGTTGGGGGCATAAAGTTTATCAACCTGGACCTTGCCATACCCAACAATGTATACCTCTCCCAGGTTGAACAGATTAAGGGAAAGGTCAGGGATGCCATAAAAAAAGAATTCCCCGATTCAAATATCATTGCAGAGATCAGACCGGGATTCTGCAAGGATAATGTATCCGATTCTATAAAAAGCGTGGCCTTGAACCAGCCGGAGATCGAAGATATCCATAATATATATGTGTATTCGGTAGGCCCATATTTGGACATTTCTTTGCATGTAAAGCTTTCCAAAGATTTTAATTTAAAAGAAGTGGAGGCCCTGACCAAACAGACGGAAAAAAAATTAAAAGGCAAGATCGAGAACCTGCGGAGAATTTATATTCATGCAGAGGACTTATCTTCAAAGGAAGGATGGGATGATGTGACCCAGCAGTCGGGGGCGATAATCCAGCAAATCAAGCAGGAAATATCCGCTTTTATCGAACCAGTCAGCTGCCATCATTTTACGGTATTAAAAAAAGATCACTATTGCCATGTTGCGTTTCACTGCAGGCTGGACAGCAGGCTAAACATAGAACAAGCCCACAAAATCATTACCAAAGTAGAGGACTTCATTAAAACAAACATAGAAAATGTTGACGATGTATTAATCCATGTAGAACCCAATGAATATACATGCTAAAAAAATTGAGTTTGCCCTTACCATTGTTTCAGCAGCTTTGACGGGGACGGCCATTGCCTTCTATGTAACAGCGGGCCCCACCCCAGCAGTCAAAGTTGTCTTTTTTTCAGCGGTTGCCACCGGGCTTGCATTCACCGCCTACCGGGGCCTGAAAGGCGTGGCCCATTTCCACTTTGATATGAATTTCCTGGTGACCATTGCTGCATTAGGGGCCTTCCTGATTGGAGAATATATAGAAGGTGCGGTGGTGGTGCTCCTGTTTAATATTGCCAATACGCTGGAAACCTTTTCTGCCAGACGGGCCAGGCATGCAGTAAAGGCATTGCTGGATCTCTCTCCGGAATACGCACATGTTTACCGCCAACACGGTCTGGCCAAGGTACACGTAAAAGAAATTGGGGTGGGTCAGATGATCTACATAAAGCCTGGAGAGCGGGTGCCTTTGGATGGCCGAATCCAAGAAGGCATCTCCTTTGTTGACCAATCCCCTTTGACTGGAGAATCCGAACCAGTGCAAAAAAGGGCAGGAAGTGTGGTATATGCGGGGAGCATAAACGGAAAAGGTTTGCTGAAAGCAGAAGTGATAAAGGATTTTGGCCGCTCTACGGTCTCCAGGATCAAGCAGCTGGTGGAAGAGGCGCAGGCCAAAAAATCAAAAAGCCAGAGGATTGTCAACCGTTTTGCTGCCGTATACACCCCTATTGTGATTGGAATTTCAGCGGCAGTCGCTGTAATCCCTCCGCTGCTTTTTTCCCAGCCATGGTCTGATTGGATATACCGTTCATTGGTTTTGCTGGTTATCTCCTGTCCCTGCGCATTGGTTATATCCACCCCGATTACCATTGCATCAGGACTAAGCCTTGCTGCCAGAAACGGGGTGCTCATAAAAGGCGGCGGCTTTTTGGAAGAGATCAGCAGGCCGGATGCGTTCATTTTTGATAAAACCGGCACCCTTACCCAGGGCAAACCCCAGGTAACCGATTTTATCGCATATCATATGCCCAAAAAAGCGTTACATGTGACCTATGCCATTGAAGATCTGTCGGAACACCATTTGGGAAAAGCCCTGAAAGAATATGCCCTGCAGCAGGGTGCAGGGGATTTGAAGGCAACAGGGGCCAGGGCTGTATCCGGTAAAGGGATTGAAGCGCTGGTTGATGGAAAAAAATATTATTTGGGAAACCATTCATTTTTCAAGCAAAAAAAAATCTATCACGGCCGGGCTGCAGAGGATGTTCTGCAGCTGGAGTCGGCCAACAAGACTGCTGTTCTGCTGGGGGATGAGGAAAATATCATTGCTGCTTTTGGCATAAAAGATCGCATCCGTCCCCAAGCCAGGGCCGTGATTGGAAAATTGAAGGAAATGGGCGCCCGTAAAATCTATATGCTCACTGGGGATAATACAAAAACTGCTGCCATGGTCTGCAAGGAGCTTGATATCGATCAGTGTTATTCAGAACTTATGCCTGAGCATAAAATTGAGAAAATAGAACAGATCCAGGCGATTTTTCCAAAAACGGTGATGGTAGGGGATGGCATCAATGATGCGCCTGCTCTGTCCAGAGCCAATATCGGGATTGCCATGGGAGGAGGCGGTTCGGATGTGGCCCTGGAAAGTGCAGATATTGCGCTCATGGAAGATGATCTTGAAAAAATTCCTTTTACTTGCCGCTTAGGGCGGAGAGCGGTTGCCCTCATCAAACAAAATATTTTTATTGCCGTCTCTATAAAAATAATCTTCCTTGCCCTTGCAGCCAGCGGGCTGGCTTGGCTGTGGATGGCGGTCATAGCAGATATGGGCACTTCCATATTGGTGATCTTCAATGGGCTTCGGGCTCTAAGGTCAGAAATCAGTAATCGATCACGGTTTTCCCGCCGAACATAAATAAAATTTTTAGGGGGTCTTGCTCTCCGGTAAGCACCAGATGGGATTTTCCTGCAGGGATATAGGCAAAATCCCCTTTTTGTATATTGAAACATTGGCCTTCTATTTTTATTTTTCCATTTCCAGAAAGGATGTATAGGGCTTCCTCTACTTCATGGGTATGGGCATTGGGCTGCTTTCCGGGTTTAAACTCCACAATACCCAGGTGCAGGCTGTCGGTTTTTTTCCGGCCCTGGTGTCCAAAAGCAAATTTTACCATCCGATCCTCAAATGCGGTAATATCAATTTCTGTATCCTTGAAAACATACTCCATGGTTTAAGTTGCACCCTTTCCCAACTGTCTGTCAATCTCTTTTTGGTTAAACCCTTTGATTATTCTGTTGTTAATCTCTATGACCGGCACACCCAGCTGCCCGGATTTTTCCACCATTTCTTCAAGCTTTTGCTGGTCCAGGGAAACATCGATGATTGTAAAAGGAATTTTTAGCGATGTAAGATAATCTTTGGCCTTTTTGCAGAAAGGGCAGCTTTCTGTGGCATACAGGGTAACCTTATGCATAGCATTTCTCCTATCTTATAAAATCGATGATAAACCTTACCCCTAGGTAAAGCAAAAATATTGCACAAACAAGCAGGATTATACGGTATATTTTTTGGCTAAAAAACCGCCTGCCGCTATGGACCAAGAAACCGATAAGCATAAACCAGATAAAATCAGCACTGATATGGCCCAAAAAGAAAGAGCTTACCCCTGCAATATTCAGCTTCATGCTCCGGATCATGAAAGCAGCTCCAATGGTGACCCACCATATATACCAGTAGGGGTTTATAAGGCTTACCGCTGCCCCTTTGGCTATAAAGCGGGCCGAATAATATTTGCCGCCAGCCGTACTGGCTTTTGAGGGGTCCCATTGCAGGCGGATCTTTTTGGATACAACTGAATAAATAAGTTTAGCGCCCAGGTACAGCAGGAAAATGCCCCCCAGTATACCGATTGCCTGCATCAGCGGCTGGTTGTCAAGGTATTGAAGAAGGCCCATAAAAAAGCTAAATACCAGAAGCAGTTCCAGTATGGAGTGGCCCAGTGATATATAAAAAGAAGACCAGAACCCTTTCTGGGCTGCGCTGGCAATGGTGAGCGTGAGCATAGGTCCGGGCACCATGGCTCCGGTAAACCCAACCACCATGGAGCCAATAAAAATTTCTGTAAGTTCTGCCATGATTAGGACACCACCAGATTGGAAAGCCTGCCTATTTTTTCAATCTCGCAGACCACAGTATCTCCCGGCTGAAGCAATTTTTTCTGCTTCATAAAAACCCCCACCCCTGCAGGGGTTCCTGTAGCGATGAGATCTCCGGGTTTTAGGGTTATAGCCATAGAAATATGCGATATGAGCTTGTAGATGCCGAAGATCATGTCCGAGGTATTGGAATTTTGCCTTAGCTGGTCATTGACATAGGAGCGAAGGTTTAGATTCTGGGGATTGCCTATATCAGCAGTGGGGGTAATGACCGGCCCAATGGGGGCGAAGGTATCAAAACTTTTTGCCCTGTACCACTGGCTTTCCTTTTTTTGTAAATCTCTTGCGGTAATATCATTGATGATGGTATAGCCGTAAATATATTTGCCGGCTTCATGTTCACTGATTTTGGTTGCCTTTTTTGATATGATTGCTGCCAGCTCTACTTCATAATCCAGTTCTTCTACTTGTTTAGGGTATACAATGTGTTCCCCATTTTTTATGATGCTGCTGTTGGCTTTGGAAAAAAGTACCGGTTGCTGGGGGAAGCGGCCGTCTTGTTCTTGGATATGGGATTTGTAATTCATGCCCACACATATGATTTTGCCCGGGATATAGGATGCAATGTCTATTTCCATGGAACGCTCCTGGTTCAATGATGTTTGTTTTTAATATTTTAGGGCATTTTTTATTCTTTGCCAATGATTCCATCATGTGCTGTGATAGAATTGACCCGGATTTAAAGCAGCATATCCAATCACTTGCTTTTTTAAACCAACCATATTGATGATTATACGGATTCAGCGCTTGTATGCCGATCTGCTCTCCGCAGAATTGGATGAATTTTTAACAGATTCGGTGTACACTAATGTTGAATAAGCTGAACAGCAGCTTGCGGCAAGTATGCGGAGGTTGAATTTGCGGTTTTTAGATTACAAATGCAATGCATGCGGACAGGTTTCCGAGTTCGTGCTAAGAGGAGAAGACTGCCCGATTCAGTGCGAATCCTGCGGCAGTGAAAATATGTCCAGGGTATTTTCAGGGGTTTGTCTAAAAAGCACATCGGAACGTTCACCGGTTTCCGAAAAAACCGGCTCAGGGTGCTCCGGTTCCTGTGCTACATGCAGCGGATGTCCATAAATAAATAAGATTTGAAGTGTTTTTAAAAAACCTGGAACTAAAGAATTATAGAAATTACAAACACGCCCAGTTGAATTTTGACAAGGGCACCATACTCATCACCGGTGATAATGGGCAGGGTAAAACCAATCTTTTGGAATCCATCTATTATCTTTCCTGCGGAAAATCCCATCGCGGATCCAGTACCAGGGAGATTATTCACGCCCAAGAAAATTTTGCGCTCATGCGGGCAGAAGCGGTTGCAGAGGATGGCAAAAAACGAATTGAAATAGAGCTGAGAAGGGAAGGCAACGATAAGATCAGGGTGGATAAGGTATACAGGAAGAAGAAATCCGAATTTATCAACATCATGCCTGCAGTGGTTTTTTCACCGGATGACTTAAGCTTGGTAAAGGGAGGGCCTTCGTTTAGGCGATCTTATCTGGATGGAATCCTGGATCGGGCGGCCAGGGATTTCCCGGGGCTGAGGCTTCGGTACCAAAAGACGCTTGCCCAGCGCAATTCTCTTATCAATAGCATGACCCACCATCCCCATAAAATTAATACTACCTTAAAGGTTTGGACCGAAAAACTGATAAGCTATGGGACAACCATTATGGCCTACCGGATGAAGCTGGTGGAGGCCATAAAAGATGATTTCGCCAGCCATATGGATTATTTTTTCGGGGGCAGCGATGCACTTATGGGTTATATGGCCAGCTGGCAGCAGCAGCCGGAAAGCCTGGAGGATGTTGAGAGCCAGTACCGGAAGCATATGGAAAAGAACCTCAAAAAGGATTTGGCTATGGCCACCACCACCATAGGCCCCCATCGTGATGAAATCATCCTGAACCTGGAAGGCAGAAATTTGCGCAATTACGGCTCTCAAGGACAGCAAAGGCTGGCCGCATTGTCTATGCGACTTTGTGAGCTTATGTTTCTTTTCCAAAAAATGGGCAAGTCCCCTTTATTCTTGCTGGACGATGTTTTATCTGAACTGGATCTTTTAAGAAAAAAGCTACTAATTGAAAAACTGGGGGATCGGTTTCAGACCATGATCACCGCCACCAATATCCATTATCTGGAAGGCGTTGATATCGATATTTGTGGAAAATATGTGGTAAGCGGGGGGTCTGTGCAAAGGTTGTAATTGTCCATAATCTGCCTTGGCCTGTTAAAAACGCAACCTTACTTTGTTATAATGGCATTAATTGCCAAGATCTTTTAAGAGCCAGAAAAGGGGTGTTTAGCAGAATCGATGCATGCTGAACCTTTGGACCATATATTAAAAAAAATGGTTTCTGATTTAAAAATTGGCAATCAGCTCAAACATTCCATGATTTTTAACCACTGGAAAGAAATCGTGGGCAGCCAGATCAGTGAAAAATCCAAACCCAAAAGCTTGCGGGAAGGGGTGTTGTATGTATCTGTTGCCAATTCGACTTGGGCCAATGAGCTGGATTTGATGTCCGGCCAACTGATGGATACAATCAACAGCTATCTTGGCACCGAGCTGGTAAAAAGGATGCGATTTAAGGCAGATCTTGGCCCCTGATTGCTAAAATTTCATGAAAAATATGATATAATATGAAGATATAAAAATAAATATTTACCCTGAAATTACAGCATAAGGGGTAATGAGTATGCATAACCCAGGCTCTCGATTTGATTACTTGTTACCCTTTATTTGTATGTATATGGCATATTTGTTAAGAGGTGGATGTGTTTGAAAAAGTCAGATTATGATGCAAAAGATATTACCGTACTGGAGGGGCTTTCAGCGGTAAGGAGAAGGCCCAGCATGTATATTGGCTCCACAGGCTCCAGAGGTCTTCATCATCTTATTTATGAGGTGATTGATAACAGCATAGACGAGGCCATGGCCGGTGTCTGCGATCATATCATGGTGGTTTTAAACCAGGATAACTCGGTGACCGTCGTGGACAATGGCAGAGGTATTCCAGTAAAGAAAGTGGAAAAATACAATATGTCTGCGGTTCAGGTTGTACTGACCAAACTGCATGCCGGAGGCAAATTTGGCGGGGACGGATATAAAGTATCCGGAGGCCTGCACGGGGTAGGCGTTTCGGTGGTCAATGCCCTTTCTGAAAAACTGCATGTTGAAGTAAGAAGGGACGGGCACGTTTACCACCAGGAATATGTAAGGGGAGAACCGGTGACCAAGATCCAGAAAGGCGAGTCGACCAAAAACCACGGAACGGTTATCACCTTTTATCCCGACCCGGAAATATTTGAAGATATCGATTATAAATATGAGATATTGGCCAGCAGGATGCGGGAGATGGCTTTTTTAAACAAAGGCTTAAATATTGTCCTTTTGGATCGAAGAGACGGACAAGAAAAGAAAGAGGTTTTCCAGTTCAAGGGCGGAATTGTAGATTTTGTGAAATATCTGTGTGAGAAAAAAGACATCCTGCATAAAAAAATTATATATATCAGCAATAAGGCCCAAGACCATGAACTTGAAATAGCCATGCAGTATACCAATGGCTATATGGAGAGCATTTTTTCTTTTGCCAACAATATCAATACCACAGAAGGCGGGACGCATTTAAGCGGGTTTAGAGGGGCATTGACCAGGACCATCAATGATTATGCCCGAACCAATAATCTGCTCAAAGAAAAAGAGGATAACCTGACCGGAGAAGATATACGGGAAGGCCTTACCGCCATTATAAGCGTAAAATTAAAGGACCCGCAATTTGAGGGCCAGACCAAAACCAAGCTGGGCAACAGCGAAATCAAGGGGTTTGTAGAGAGTACCATTAATGCAAAACTGGCGGAATTTTTAGAAGAAAATCCTTCAGTGGGCAAGGTAATTGTAAGCAAGGGTATTGAAGCAGCCCGGGCCAGGAGTGCTGCCAAAAAGGCAAGGGATCTTACCAGGAAAAAGTCCCTTTTAGAAAGCAGTGCGCTTCCCGGCAAGCTTGCTGATTGTTCGGTGAGCGATCCCCAGTTCTGTGAAATCTTTTTGGTTGAGGGTGATTCTGCTGGGGGCAGTGCCAAACAGGCCCGGGACAGGCGTTTTCAGGCCATTCTTCCTTTAAAGGGCAAGATCTTAAATGTGGAAAAAGCCAGGCTGAACAAGGTTTTAAACAGTGTGGAGATACAGGCGATTATCACTGCTATGGGAACCAGTATTGACGAGGAGTTTGATATCAAAAATGCCCGTTATTCCAAGATTATTATTATGACCGATGCTGATGTAGACGGGGCCCACATCCGTACCCTGATACTGACCTTTCTTTACCGCTACATGCCCCAGCTTTTAGAGCAAGGTTACGTTTATATTGCCCAGCCTCCTCTTTATCAGATTAAAAGCGGCAAGGAACTCTTTTATGCCTACAGCGAAAAGGAGCTCAAAACGGTGGTTGAAAAATTAAAGGGGGCAAAAATGGAAGTGCAGCAGTATAAGGGGCTGGGAGAGATGGATGCAGAACAGTTATGGGAGACTACCATGAACCCGGAAACCCGGACGCTTTTAAAGGTAGAGATTGAAGATGCCCTCATAGCGGATGATATATTTTCTACTCTGATGGGAAACAAAGTTGAACCGCGGAGAGAGTTTATTGAGAAAAATGCAAAAGAAGTTTCGTTTATCGACGTTTAAGAAGGTAAGAGATGGTATTTGAATTAAGAGGAAAAGTAAAGAATATTGAAATTGAATCTGAAATGCAGGAATCTTATTTGAGTTATGCCATGAGTGTCATAATAGGCAGGGCTCTGCCCGATGTAAGGGACGGCCTAAAACCGGTACACCGGCGGATTTTGTATGCCATGAAGGATATGGGCATGACCCATAATGCCTCCTATAAAAAATGCGCCAGGATTGTGGGAGAGGTTCTGGGCAAATACCATCCCCATGGGGATACCGCTGTTTATGATTCTATGGTTCGCATGGCACAGGATTTTTCTCACCGTTATCCCTTAATTGATGGGCATGGCAATTTTGGTTCGGTTGACGGGGATAGTGCTGCGGCTATGCGTTATACTGAGGCGAGGCTGTCCAGGATTGCTGAAGAACTGCTGGTCGATCTTGAAAAAGAGACCGTGGATTTTGTGGATAATTTTGACAGTTCGCTCAAAGAGCCGGGGGTGCTTCCTGCAAAATTTCCCAACTTATTGGTCAATGGCTCCTCAGGGATTGCCGTGGGCATGGCAACCAATATCCCTCCCCATAATTTGGGTGAGGTAGTGGATGCCATTATCTATTCCATTGACCACCCCAAAGCAGAGATAAAAGATTTAATGAAAATTCTCAAAGGCCCTGATTTTCCCACTGGGGGGATTATCATGGGCGTGGACGGAATTGTCCAGGCTTACCGGACAGGCAGGGGAAGAGTGGTGATCAGGGGCAGGGTGCATCTTGAACAGCATAAGAAAGGAAAACCGCAAATTATTGTCAGTGAACTCCCCTACCAGGTGAACAAGGCAAAGCAGATTGAAAAAATAGCAACTCTGGTGCGGACCAAAAAGCTGGAAGGCATTAGCGACCTCAGAGATGAATCGGATAAAGCAGGCATGCGTGTGGTCATAGAGCTAAAAAGGGATGTTGAACCCAATGTGGTTATCAACCACTTGTATAAAAACACCCAGCTGGAAGAGACTTTTGGCATTATTTTGATTGCATTGGTGGACGGGGTTCCCCGTACCCTCAACCTGATTCAGGTCATAGAAGAATATAAGAAGCACCGTTATGATGTGGTGGTAAGAAGGACCCGCTACGATCTGCGGAAAGCCCAAGAAAGGGCCCATATCTTAGAAGGGCTGCTTATTGCCCTGGACCATTTGGACGAAGTCATAAAGACCATTCGAGCTTCCAAAGATGTGCCTACTGCCAAGAAACGGTTGGTAAAAAAGTTTGAGCTTACCGGTGTGCAGGCCCAGGCCATTCTGGATATGAGACTGCAGAGACTAACCGGCCTGGAAAGAGAAAAGGTCAAAAAAGAATATAAGGAACTGCAAAAAAAGATCAAGGATCTAAAAGAGCTCCTAGGAAACGATACACTTATTTTTAAAGTGATAAAAGGCGAGCTTCGGGATATGAAGAAAAAATATGCAGACCAAAGGAGAACAGATATTTCTTCAACCTCTGCAGATATGGAAATTGAGGATCTGATACCCGAAGAAGAAAATGTAATTGCAGTGACCCATTCCGGCTATATTAAAAGGGTACCTGTTACCACCTATAGAAAGCAGAGAAGAGGCGGAAGAGGGGTAAGCGGAATGAACCTGAAGGTCGATGATTTTGTCAAGCATCTGTTTATCTCCTCGACCCACCACTACATTATGTTTTTCTCCAGCAAAGGTAAGGTCTACAGGCTGAAAGTACACGAACTTCCTACCGGAAGCCGGGCTTCGAAAGGGAAAGCAATGGTCAATTTGCTTCCTTTTAGCGCAGGGGAAAAAGTTGCCGCCATCATTGCGGTAAAAGACTATAATGAAGATGAGTACCTGGTGATGTCTACCAGGAAAGGGCTGGTAAAAAAGACCCCTATAACCCACTATGATACATCCAGAAAAGACGGCATTATCGCCATTAATATCCGTAAGGGCGATGAGCTTATTAAAGTGGAAAAATCCAGCGGAAACGATGATATTGTGCTGGTGTCTAAAAAAGGAAAATCCATTCGGTTTTCTGAAAAGGACTGCAGGCCCATGGGCAGAACTGCAACCGGCGTAAAGGGCATGGATTTGATCAAAGGAGACAAGGTCCTTGCCATGATGGTGGTAAAGGATCTGGATGCGGACTTGTTTGTTTTAACGGAAAATGGTTTTGGGAAGCGAACACCTTTGTCAAGGTATAATAGGCAGAGCCGGGGGGGAAGAGGTGTTGTAACCCTTAAAATCAACACAAAAAAAGGAAATCTGGCTGGAGCCGGTATTGTAAAAGAAGGCCAGGACGTCATGGTGATTGCCACCAATGGGGTACTTATCAGGATGCAGGCAAAATCGATATCCCGAACCGGCCGATCAACCCAGGGGGTCAAGATCATGAATCTTGAAAAAAACAGTAAGGTCGCATCCTTTGGAATTATTGCCTCGGAGAATTAAAGGTATAAAATTTTTACAAAATACTTTAAAATAACCAATAAGTGATATGTAAATCCTTAAAAACGAAAGGAAAAGGAAAATGGCAGAAGAAAAACAACCTGAAGTGCACCCAGATTTTAACAAGAAGAGCTCAACCAATATGGAGCCGAAGATGGCGGTACTCATATCCCATATCGGTTTCATTATTGGCGCCGGCTGGCTCTCAGGACTGATCATCTATCTGATGGAAAAGGATAACTATTTTGTGAAGTTCCATGCCATGCAGTCTTTGATTGTAGGTATAGCAGAAATCATTGGATATATCATTGGGGCCATACTCAGCGCATTTATTATTGGGATTGCTTGTTTTCCAATTGTATGGATTGCTGCATTGGTCATCAGAATTCTCATCATCATGAAAGCCAATCAGGGCGTACTTTACAAATTCCCTGGTTTTGGCGGTATGTCAGAGAAGTATACCAAAATGTAATAGGAGCTTTTAGCTCTGGATTTAGGAGCGGGTAATGTCCATAGAAAGAAAGACACTGAGAAGCGTCAGCGAGTTCTCCATCTTTAAGTATTTGCTTGTTTTCTACCTGATCTTTTTCATACTATCAGTGATAGGAATGGGTGTAATATTCCTGTTTGCGTGGCTGTTTGCCGGAGCTGCAGGATTTAACTTCAATGAACTCTTTGGGGCTTTCGGACTGGATTGGATACCCGGAGGAACTGCGATTGCAGTGGTCATATTTATTATTTTGGGTTTGATAGGTTCCATATTTTATGCGGCTATAGGAACACTCGCTATGTGGATTGTCAATATCGTATTGAAAATTAGCGGAGGCATAGAATTACGGTTTATGGAACCCAAAGCCAAAACAAAGCCACAAGCAGGAACTGCCGCCAATCAATAAAACCTGTTTAAAAAATAGGTTTGGCTTGACAAAGTCATGCTAAATTGGTATTTTTTGCTCTGTTGTTTATGGGGGGCCTATAGCTCAGCTGGTTAGAGCGCATCCCTGATAAGGATGAGGCCTCTGGTTCGAGTCCAGATAGGCCCACCATGCGATCAATAAAATACTATGCACTAAGCCAATAAAATTTCATAAACAGGTTGTCATTGTTGTAAAAAGGTAGTGCAAGTTTTATGCGACACAACAATGGTTTTTTTCGAGGTTAGGAAATTAAGGCTTAGAGAAAAGACACTCCTCCATTTCTTTATGAACCCGGACAATGCATGATATTGAAGGGAAATTGTAGTTCTACTTTTAGAAGCCTCAAGGAAGCCTATCCAAGGAAATGTCAAAACATGAATGGGAAGGCTCGCCTTCTGCTTTTTTTATGTTGTGTTTTTAGATCTTGGTTATAAAAATCTTTGGGTGCTGCGCATTGCTAAAATTCCTCCCCTGTTCACAAAAAGTACTGTCAATATGCTGTATGGGGTTGGAAATTACAGAAAATCATGGCGGCTTTAACAGATTGTCTGGTTTTGACAACCATGGAAAGGTCTGTTAGAAAAAATATTGACAACAATAATCAGGATCTGGGCTTGCTGCAAAAACCTGTTTGTCTTCTTTGATAAGCAAATTAAAATGTTTATTTCTAAGTGGTTTCTGGAGGATAAAAGATATCTTAGAAGTTGATTAAATCCACAATTATTGTTACTATTTCACCCGTGGGGATGTAGTTCAGTGGGAGAACGCTTGTCTGGCAGACAAGAGGTCGGCGGTTCAAGTCCGCTCATCTCCACCATAAATCTTTTTTTTATCCTGGACAAGGATTTTATTATCTGTTATATTCGTTTCTCGCACATTTTGTGGGGGTGTAGCTCAGTTGGGAGAGCGCCTGCCTTGCAAGCAGGAGGTCAGCGGTTCGACTCCGCTCATCTCCACCAATTCTAATTTCCCAAACATGCTGCTGATACCATACATATAAATAGCCTGATGCAGAATTTGCAAATCAGGACATGAATGGCACCCAAAGGCTTATGCAGCCAAAAAGGGTATGGCATAAACCAGAGTGAGGATAACCTGAATATAATGATGGGCGCCTATGGTTGTTCTACTGTAATTCGTGTGGTTAATCTTTTGACTTCTTGTGGGTCAATTTTCCCTGGTATAGGGGTCAAAAGATTGGCGGACCCGCAGGCAATGGAGGTTTTTAATAATTCTGTTGCACCAAACTGCCCCATGATGCTATACAGCATCCCGGCGTCAACTGAATCGCCGGAACCTACAGCGGCCAACCCTTGAATGTGGGGCGGCTTTGCTGACAGCAGATTGACCGGATCCCTGTACACAACCTCTTGGGAGCCCGAGGTGATCATGACCTTTTTGATACCCGCTTGGATATATTGTTCAACCATGCTCTGGGTGTTGCCGTCTTTGCTGATACTCAAGAGTTCTTCCCGGTTTATTTTCAAAAAATCCGGCTTAGCTGCTATGCCCAGCCTGAGGGGTTCACCGGAAGCATCAAGGAGTACCTTGGCTCCTTTTTGGTGCACCATGGTTATGATGCGGCCATATATATCTGTCCCTATGTTCCGGGGCAGGCTTCCAGCCAGCACAAAATAGTCCCCTTTTTGACATTTTCTGGCAATATTGTCCAATAGCCTATTGACTTCAGAGGCTCGCACAGTAGGGCCGAATTCATTGAATTCCACTACATTGCGCTCTTTTTTTTCGATGATTTTTACATTGATCCTGCTGTTTTTTTCAATGTTAGTAAGACAGCTTTGAATTCCCTCAGACTGGAGTTTGCGGCTTATGAAATCTTTGACCTGGCCTCCGCAAAAGCCCAGAGCCCTGCTCTCCAACCCCAAGCACTGCAGGGCCCTGGATATATTGATGCCCTTTCCGCCCACTGAGAAAGCTTTGCATTGGGTCTGGTTGATCTGATCTTTTTGGATCCGGCTGGTTTCATAAACCAGATCCAAAGTGATATTTAAAGTAACCGTATAAATCATATTGGCTCCGGTTTCCATTTTATGCTAAATTGAAATTATAACAAGCTGAAAAACGGCTTAAAGCAAGCTGTGCTTCACGAAATCTTTTTTTGGTGATAGGATGAATAAAAATACAGGAAGCGGGAGTCTATATGTCTCGATTTTGGCTCGAAACTTTTTTAGGCAGAATAGGTGACTACATTTTATTTTTCTTTCAGAACTATTATTTCTATATCGTTGCATTGCTGGTGATATACGGAATATTTATGGCTGTCTCTTCTTATAACTTCAAGCGGATTGAAAGGAAGATTGATGAAGAAATAGTCACCCAGGCCAAGCAGATTTTAGACCGCCATCCCGGTATAAGTTATGTATCTTTGGCTGAAGAAATCAATATACCCTGGGTAGAAATTGTATACCAGCGTTCCTTTTTTCCTTATGTTTCCCGGGAGGCAGATCTTTGGGTGCAGAGAACCCTGGCCAATACAGTCAGGAAGATGATTATGGAAAACAGCAATAAACTAAAGTCTGTCTTGGTCAGAAAAGGCATCTTTTTTGAAGAAGGGGATGAAGAGGCAAGAAGTAATTTATATCTTGACTATATCCACCGGATCACCAAAAGAAAACCCTAAAAGCTTTATAAAAATAGGTCCAAAATCGGTCTGAGTATCTGCAGCAAGATCCAGAACAGGACATTGGAGCTGCCCAAACTGGAAGCCCGGCTGAAACCTTCTGCCAGATCCAAATGATGATTTAAAAGGATATTGGTATAGATATCTGCCATATCTGTGGCAATCCACAACACAATGGGAATCAAAAGGGCCGCGGATAGTATGCTTCTGATTAAATCTCCCTTGGACAGAGACACTGCCCAGATGATAAAAAATGGTATAAAAACAAGGTCTGCTCTAGGGAGAATGGTATTTCCAGGCAAAATAGTAGCAATATACACGGTCAGGGGGACCATAATCACTGAAAGGCCAATGACTGCGGGATGCCCTGCCAAAAATAGAGGATCGAGGCCGATATATAGTTCTCTTTTGGTGATCCTTCTCTGCACAAATTGCTGAATATCTTCCAAAATGGGTTTCAGGCCTTTGGCCAAAAGGTGAAAAGCTCTGGGCATCACGATCATAATGGTGGCCAGCTGCAAACCGGAACCAAAAGAATATAAGAGATCGGCCGCTGTATGGGTTAAGATGGTCCTGGATTTGGTCACCACACCTATGATAAAGCCAAGTATGAATCCCATGACCATTGGTTCGGAAAAGAAACCCAGTTTGTATTGAATTTCTTCAGCAAAAAGATGAATTTTTCTGAATTTTGGTATTTTATTAAGCGCCAGGTTTACCAGCTGGGGTATGGGTGCAAGCGAAATGGTTTGAGACTGGGTAATGGAAATGCCTTCCAAGCCATAATACCGCTGCATATAAGGGGCATAAATATCGGAAACAACCAAAGTGATCGCCGCAACCACCAGAGAGACAAGGATGCCCATCCACCTTATTTCAGTGATGGTATAGATTACAGAACTTATCAATAGAAAAATCCAGTAATTCCAAATGTCGATATTGATGGTTCTGGTAAGCCTCAGCAGAAGCATGAAAATATTCAAACCGATGATTGCCAGCAGTGTTTCAACAAGCATGGGTGAGAGAAAGGCAATATCTTGGGAAAGCACCATACCCATGTCCATGACCTGAAAGTTTTTGTCAGAATACTGTATGATGGTGGCAGTCAAAGGCTCAAAAAAGTTAATGAAGACAGTCAATATCAATGTAGTGAGCACAAGACCCAGGAAGACATAAACGCTGTTGAGCAGCGTTCTGTGGGGTTTCCTTCCGGTAATCAGGCCCAGGATCAACAACAGTGAAGGCAATAGTATCACCGGGCCTAAATCAATCATATATTCAAAAACGGTTTGGGCAGCTTGCATATTTGTTATTTTTCCCCCAATGGTAGATAAGGTTTAATATAGCAGAATTATCCATTTTATTTAATAGGCCGGTAGAAAATTCTGTCAGTATCCAGGCAGGTGATTGTGAAATGTCTTGTTACTGGAATTTGTCCAAATCAATGCGCATTTCATATTCATCTGTATGGTAATCAAAACCAGCCACTGGGACTTTTGTGTCTCCAAGCAACGTAAAACCAAGTTTTTTATAAAACTGAAATGCCGTTTTGTTTTCATGCATGGTGGTAAGGTAGGTGCATTTGAAGCCAAGGATTCTGAGCGTATTGATCATCATAGCTATGAACAAATAGCCCAGCTTGTTTTTTTGATAGGGGTCGGCTAGCCCCAGCGCGATGATGGGTTTTTTTTCAAGATCTTCTACAAAAAAGTGCCCTATGACCGTCTCATTTACCCAGGCATTATAGGCCAGGATTTTCCTTTGCCAGCTTTTTTTTAGATGCATGGCTATATATTTTTCAATCCTATAATCCATAGGAAAAATGCTAATGAAGTGTCTGCTTCTAAAAGTAAGTCCTTCATACCACTCTTTTATAGCCCACAGATCATGAATGGAAGCTGATTCGATGGAGAGATTGCCAAGGTTTTCCCATGCCGTATGCAGGTATAAATTCCAGGGATCTGCCCCTTCTATATGCAGTTGGCTGGCTTTTTGTTTAACCACTGGGTTTTCGGTAAGCAGATCTTTGAGTTTTTTGTCAAAATCTTTTACAGTTTTCACAGTGTAAGCAAATACGATAACCTATTTTACAATTAGGGCAAAATGCTTTTCTTTTTGCTGAATCCTTGTTTCTATTTTGGCACAAGCAGCTGTTGCCGTAAAGCCAATCTTATGCCAATTTTCTAGCAGTATATCATCAGCAGGAATAAATGTATATCCAGTTTTGCCTATGAAGCTGCTGATTTTTTATGGAAAATCCAATCAAAAAGGCTGCGCTGCAACATGCCTGTAGGCGGCTGCACCCTGGCAATCCGATGACACAGGCAGTTTTCTCATTGCAGCAATTCGTAAAAAGCAAATCTTGCATCAGTGATTCATTTTCAATTCTTTTTAAAACCTTTATAATAGACACAAATAAAAATGAGTTTTAGTAAAATGGCCAAAAAAGAGAAGACTAATCAGGAAGTTTTGTTGTCGGTGTACGATGATTATTTCTGCCAGCTGGCAAAAAAGGATTTAAGCCAGGTGGTGAAAAATTCTGGTTCGGTTTTAAAGGACGGATGCATCGAAGTCGACTTTTATAACCAGAAGCATAGGGTAGACATAGATCAGAAAATGATAAAAAAGAAGGACGGCCGAACTGCAGATCCTTACACCTCCTCTATGATCCTCCATTATTTGATCCATGCCAAGGGAACCCCCCGATCCGGGAAATGGATTCCGTACAGGGAGCTTCCCGACGGGCTTTTTTATGCCCAAACCATTGAAGGGGTTCTGGCGCCGCTGGTCCAAACGTATGGCAGGAATCTGGAAGCCTTTTACAGCCAGGCTGAAAAATTGGGTGCAAGAAGTAGCAAGGAATTTGATTGCGGAGTGGTTATCCACAGTTTTAAAAAGGTACCCCTGCTGCTGATTATGTATCCAGCTGATGAAGAATTTGATGCTGAAGCAAATATTTTGTTTGACAGCAGTATATCCGATTACCTGAAAACCGATATCGTAAAGCTGATTACGGTCTATACGGTACAACTTTTCTTAAAATAAGTTTTGAATCTGGGGCCAAGTTTATCCCAAACGGCGCATAGGTTATAACTGCAAAGAAGAATCAATGGATTTTACAGCCTTACGCTCAGCAAACAACTTCGATGATGCCGCCTAAGCGAAAAACCCGCATTGTTTTAAACCTTGGGCGGTGATGCGTTTGGCTCTTCCAAAAAGGGGTCCCATTGACAGATCCTAAAAAATAGTCTAGTACCCAAATGACCCAAACGGGCTGGTCAGCCTTGTTTTGATAGCGAGCATTTATGCTATAGGCATGCAGATTTTTAAAAAATGGATCTTTTAGACCATATCCGTTCCCTGCCCCAGCCTGCAGAGAACCTTTGGCGGTCCGCTTGTATGTTGCATCAGCAGCTACGGTTAAAAAGTACGGCCCAAAGCCGGTCAGATGCTGGAAGCGGTAGGAAGGTCCGGTGGTTTCACTAGCATTCATTCCGCCTGCATAGTAATGGATTTACCCAGCACCGAAAAAGGCAGGTGATGTGAAATCCATACCTCCCTTGGCAAGCATTTGTCAAATGGCTGAATCAAAACGCGTATCTGGGTTTAGGATCTAATTCAAGTTGTAAGGGGAAGCCCAAGGCGCAACCATAAAAAATGGTTCTGCTAAAGCCGTATATTTTCTATTAGAAAAGGTAACTATGAAAATTCCTGCAGTATCTGAAATAAGTTGTTTTCATATCCCAAGAACTATGCTATATTGAACACAAAGTAAATGGGTAACAAATGCACCATTGTGTCATATGATGGATCGAAAAAAACAGACATGGATATCCAAAACCGCCCGTCTTCCTTTCCAAGGCAGCCTAACCGGGTCAAAAATAGCAGCCCCGAGAGGCATACCCTGGACCAAAGTACGTATGCATTTCATTGCAGCCGGAAAACAAGCAATTGAAACCAGTAATGATAATTTTTTTCAGTTATATTTGGGGACGGACCTTCGCATTGGGCGTGGTCCTCTTATAGAAAATGGTTGATGATATTGTATGTAAAAGTCAATAGGAGAAACAATAGACTACAGTGGCCTGGCTGAATGGTCAGAAGCATTGCGTTCAGGCTAGAAATTTGCCTGGATATTGGCAGGGCCAACCGTTCATACAGGCCTGGTGTAGACTTTGTTAAAGGGCCGAAACTGTCAATACATAGAGCTTTGCTTCTGAAAATACCTGGCGGTTTTTAGGGAAGTCAAAGCTTGCATTGATTGATATGCAGGGCAAAAGAGTTTTACCGGATAGGAACCATAAATGAAAATAGTACGGTTATAGAATTTAAAACCAACCACAGCTGTAATTACCCATGGGTTATAAGGAATATGACCGATATATTGGTAATGATGGACAAACAGCAAAAAATGTTAGGGAGTTGAAATGGCAAAAAGCAAGCAATTGGCAAATAAGCAGAAAATAGACGGATACCAAATAGAGGACGGTTTTAGCCAGCTGGAAGGTAAGAAAAAGATTGAGATGCTAAAAAAGATGTACCAGATCCGTTATTTTGAGGAACAAACGGAGCAATTTATCATCAGAGGCATGATCCATGGCACTTGCCATCTCTATACAGGACAGGAGGCTTCGGCAGTAGGGGCTGTTTATGCAATAGGCGGTGACGACTATATTACTTCTACGCATAGAGGCCATGGACACTGCATCTCCAAAGGGGCAGATCTTAAGCGGATGATGGCTGAGCTCTTGGGCAAAAAAACCGGATACTGCAAGGGTAAAGGCGGCTCTATGCATATAGCAGATATTGAAAGCGGAAACCTGGGTGCAAACGGTATCGTAGGGGGCGGTCTGGGCATAGCAACTGGAGCAGGTCTAACCTGCAAGATGAAATATGCCAATGAAAAGATGGTGCTCTGTTTTTTTGGTGATGGTGCAGCCAACCAGGGTATTTTTCACGAATCGGTTAATATGGCTTCTATTTGGGGCTTGCCGGTTATTTACTTCTGTGAAAACAATATTTACGGTATGTCTACCCCCACCGATGATGCTTTCAATATTGACAAAATTTCAGACCGCAAGCTGGCTTACGGTATAGAGGGCCTTACCATTGACGGCAATGATGTGGCACAAGTCTATAATACAGTCGCCCATTTTGCCCAGGCTTGCAGAAAAGGAAAAGGGCCGGTACTTATTGAAGCCCAAACTTACCGGTGGAAGGGCCATTCCAAAAGTGACGCCCAGGTCTACCGAAGCAAAAAAGAGGTAAAGGAATGGATGCAAAAAGACCCCATTAAGCGGTATGCCCAAAAGCTTGTCAAAGAGGATGTTATGGGCGAGGCAGAGGTTTCCCAACTGGAAGAAGAGGTGGGCAATACAATAGCGGAAGCAGTCGATTTTGCCAAGGAAAGCGCTTTTCCTTCACCGTCAGAAGTAGAAGACGATGTGTATTTTGTCAAACAATAAGGGAGATATACAGTAAAATGAGAAAAATTACGTACCTGGAAGCCTTAAGGGAAGCCATGCAGCAGATGATGAGAGAAGATGAAGATGTGTTCTTGCTGGGTGAAGATATTGCCGAATACGGTGGCGCATTTGGGGTTACAGTAGGGATGTTAGAAGAATTTGGAAAAGAGAGAATCAGAAACACCCCCATTTCGGAAGCAGCAATTGTAGGTGTGGGCATAGGAAGCGCAGTCACGGGTATGCGGCCTATTGCAGAAATCATGTTTTCTGATTTTTTAACCATTGCTATGGACCAAATCGCCAACCAGGCGGCAAAGATCCGGTATCAGTTCGGGGGCAAAGCAAAAGTACCATTGGTGGTAAGAACGCCCGGCGGAGGAGGCACCGGTGCAGCCAGCCAGCATTCACAAAGCCTGGAAGGGCTGGTAGCCCATATCCCGGGGTTGAAGGTGGTTATGCCTTCCTGCCCTTATGATGCAAAAGGGTTGCTGATATCTGCTGTGTATGATGGAAATCCGGTTATTTTCATCGAACATAAACTGCTTTATAAAAATAAAAAATATGTACAAGACGTACCCGAAAAAGCATACAAAGTCCCTATAGGAAAAGCAGATATTAAAAGGAAAGGAAAAGATATAACCCTGGTAGCCAGCTCTTTTATGGTCCAGCGGTCTCTGTCGGTAGCAGAAATGCTCTATGAGGAACAGGGAACAGATATTGAAGTGGTGGATCTGCGAACCTTAAGACCTCTGGATATCAGCCTTATCCTGGAGTCGGTAAAAAAAACGGGCAGGCTTCTTTGCGTTGAGGAAGCACCCATATTTGGTGGTTTTATGGGAGAAGTAGCTGCCCAGGTTACTGAAAAAGCCTTTGACTGGCTGGATGCGCCTCCCCACAGGGTTGCTGGCAGAAATTGTCCTGTTCCTTATTCATTGGTTCTAGAACAGGAAATGATTCCCAGTGAAGAAAGGATCAAGAAAGGTGTGGAAGATATACTCACTGCTGTTTAACAAATATTGCAAGGCTGCAACATTTATCTTGTTAAATAAGATACTTTAATATACTATAATTACTAAAATAAGTTTGACAGACATCATTCTAGGAGGAAAGCATGCATGAAGTGATAATGCCCAAGCTGGGGCTTACCATGGAAACTGGGGTTATAGAGAAATGGCATAAAAAAGAAGGAGAACCAGTAGAATCGGGAGATGTC